>DAOMCN010000129.1:0-6081 GCA_035427885.1 Acidocella sp.
ATGTGAACTGGGCGATGTTAGTTGGATCGATGCCTAGAAAAGACGGTATGGAGCGTTCTGATTTATTAAAAATGAACGGTAAGATTTTTACTACACAAGGTCAAGCCATTAATAATAATGCAGCGGATGACGTGAGAATTTTTGTGGTGGAGGATTCGTCGAATCAGTTAGGATTCTGGCAACGAGATCAAACCCCGGGTCACGAATGGGCAGGAAGGCGGAGGGTGGTAAGAAGAGCCAAAAATCAGACGTGCAAGCCATGTGATGTATCACGAAAAAGCCGTCCTACGGACGGCCTTTTCGCGCTCCATCACGGCCCCGGCGAGCGCCGCGGCCTGCTTGGCAGGGAGAGGCTGCGCCTCTCCCGTGCACCCTCTCAAGGCCGGCCCTGGGCCGGGAAACCACCATGAGTGAGGCGGCGGCCGCGAAGCCAGTTGTCCCGTGGCGCGGCCGTAAGCGGGTGGCCGATCCCCGCTCGGCCGTCATCCATGTGCGTTGCACGCCCGCCAATCTGGCAACCTACACGGCGGCAGCAGCACAGGCCGGGTTGAGTATCGGGGCCTGGTTCCGCACCCTGGCGGACGGCACGCCGGGACCACGCGCGGTGCGCAAGCCGCCGGTCGAGAAGGCGGAGCTGGCCCGCCTGCTGGGCGAGATCGGCAAGCTGGGATCGAACGTCAACCAGATGGCGCGGGTGCTGAACACGACCGGCGAGCCGCCAGAAGGATCGGACCTGGCGCGGGCACGCGCGGCGATCGAGGAGATGCGTGCGGCGGTGATGAAGGCCCTCGGCCGTGGTGATTAAGGGCGGTGCGTGCGGGCGGCCAGGACAGCTGGCCACGCATTTGGAGCGCACCGATACGAACGAGCGCGCACGGGTGGTGGAGTTGCGCGGCGTCGCCGCGCGAGACCTGACGGGCGCCCTCAAGGAGCTCGATGCACTGGGTGCCGGCTTGCGAACAGATCGGACGCTCTATCACGCCTCGATCAATACCCGGGCCGACGAGAAGATGACGCCCGAGCAGTGGCAGATCGCGATCGACCGGCTTGAGGCGAAGCTCGGTTTCACCGGGCAGCCGCGTGCCGTCGTCGAGCACCTGAAGGAAGGACGGGAACACGTCCATATCGTGTGGTCGCGCACGGACCTCGAACGCATGCGGGCGATCCCGGACAGCCACAATTACCGGAAGCATGAGGAGGTCGCCCGCGCGCTCGAACGGGAGTTCGGGCACGCGCGGGTCCAGGGTGCGCATGCCGAGCGGGAAGGGCAGGGGAGTGATCGCGTCACCCGGCCGGCGCGTACGCCGAGCCATGCGGAAATGCAGCAGGCGGGACGCAGTGGCCTCTCGCCCCGCCAGGCGCGGGAACAGATTACGGGCATCTGGGAGCGCACCGACAGCGGACAGGCTTTTGCCGCCGCTCTTTCGGATGCGGGCTGGACGCTCGCGCGCGGCGACCGGCGCGATTTCGTGGTGATCGATCCGCATGGCGGTGTGCATAGCCTTGCGCGCCGGGTGGACGGTGCCACGGCGAAAGATATCCGCGCGCGCCTCGCCGACATCGATGTAGCGAAACTCCCGACCGTCAATCTCGGAAAGAAAGAGCAGCGGGCGCGCGCGTCGACCAGTCGTGCGGCTTCGCCGGCACCGACACCCACCGCACGCACGGGGGCCGCAAAGCCCGGCGCAGCACCTGCTGGCCCGGGCCGCCCATCCGTCGCTTCGCAACCCGGTCGCGCCCGCACAACGCGCGCGCTCGATAAGGTGGCGGGCGGGCTTTTCGGCGCCGCCGGCAAAATTGCCGACAGGATCGCAACCGGGATTGAGCAATTGCTAGGTGGCGGGCCAAGTGTGCCCGAGCACCAGCCGCTGAAGGACAAAGCTATGGCAGCGCCGGAAGAGAAGACACCGCACGAGCAGGTGGTCAGCGCCGAGGAGGCGCGCGCAACACGCCGGCAGGCCCTGATGGAAAAATATGGCGGTGCAATCGAGACTGGCCGCGAGGCTGAAATCGAAGCGGGCGTCCGAAAGCGTGACGAGGACCGATCGCGATAGACCGTCCGACGCGGGGGAAGCGTCGGAGCGGTCTGACCGGCACCCCCACACCGGGATCGGCACAGAAAATGGTGCAGCCGAGGAAGGTGACGACCTTGCTCCCGTGCTTGCGGCTATCGGCGATGACGGACGGCGGATGCTTGCCGTCATTGAGGCAGGCATCGTCCTTAATTTTGCAATTCGCGTCGCAACGGCACGGCAGCAGGTGCCACGGCGCGAGCTGGCGGCGATGATCGCGGCTCTGAAGCTGTCACAACGCGCGGAGCTCACTGCCGCCAGCCAGCGGGTCAAGGCGGAGATCATGGGACGGCGTAAAGCCGTTCGGCGGGACCGGCGCCGGCGCCTCCAGCCCGCGAAAGTATATCGACCGTCCATTTTTTGATACAGTTGCTGCCTGACCGGGAGCGACAATGAATGAAACAGATCGCACAAAGCGACGGGACGAGTTGATCCAGAAATACGGCGGTTTACGACCGTCCGACGATGCGGATGATTGTGCGGCCGAGGTGGGACCAAGAGTGTGCACGCGGCCCGTTTGCCGATGCTATCCAGGAGCCGGCCGGTTGGCACGCGAGCAAAGCTACGAGCGCTGATCCGACGGTTATGCACGTCCCCGATAATACGGGTTTGGATCGAGGCCCGCATTGAAGGACGTGTCCGGATAGCGCGGCGTTTTCGTAAAGAAGGGACGGGGGACCGGATCGACAAAGCAGAGCGCCCGATTGCCGCCGATGCCCATCAGCTCCTCCGGCCGGAACAAGGGAAACCCCTGCTGCGACCAACCGCGGCTTCGATCGCCGGTCAGAGACTCGTTCATCGTCTCGACCATGTCGGTCTTTTGGCCGCAGAGTTTCGAAAGATATTCAGCGGTGAACCAGTCCTGCGGCGCGAACGCCGTGAGCGCACCGCGCGCGCCGACGAAAGTTTGCCAGCGATCCTTGTACAGCGCGTGCAGCTGGTTCAGATCCTGGAGGATCGGCCAGAGCTGCACCCCGAAACCACGGGCGATGCCCATCGCATTCTCGATCGGCGGCAGATAGCCGAGCTGCGCAAATTCATCGAGGATGAACAGCACCGGCGGCAGCGTAGCACTGGGTGGTGTTTCCAGCAGCCGGCGCAGCGCCGAGACGATCATCAGGCGCAGCCAGCCGCTGTGCGTGTCGAGGCGATTGGCGGGCAGGATCAGATAGACGGTGACGATCTCGCGCTTCATGTCCGCGAAATCGAAATCCCCGCGCGCCAGGTCATTGGTGATCGCCGGGCTGTCGAGGAAGCGGGTTTGCGTGGCCGCTGTCGAGATGATGCTCTGGATCTCGCGCGTGTCCTGCGTAAAGCGGCCGGCTTTGGCTTCGAGCGGGGCGTAGCCGCTGGCCAGCATATCGTATGCGGTTAGCATCAGGCCCGTCGGCACGCCTTTGCTGTCCTTCGCATGCGGTTCGCCAAGCATCTTGCGGACATGACCAAGCGTCGGGACAAAGTTTTTTTCCGCCGCCTGCATGCATTCCCACATGATGAGGGCCGCCACCAGTTCCTGCGCTGACGCCGCCCAATGCGGTTCGGTGCCCTCGACCTTGATCAGGGCTTCGGCCATGCCGGTCGCATCGTCGGGGAAGAAGTCAGCCTGGAGATCGAGCGAGGGCAGGGGATTGAAACCGTCGCTTTTCAGGTGCGGCAGTTCGCTTGCCAGCACGCCGAACGGATTGAGGATGACGACACGGCCGAAGGTGGCGCGCTTGCGCGCCGTGATGGCCGCTGCTTCACCTTTCGGATCAATGATCAAGATGGAGCGTGGCAGATCGGACAGGGCGGGGGCGATAAGCCCTGTACCCTTACCGGAGCCATTTGGGCCGATCGTTATGACGTGCTTTTCGCCGGCATAGCGCACCTGGCGCTCGATCCCCTGCTCATCGGCGAAGGTTCCGAGATAGATACCCCGATCAATCATGCTGCCCCGCTCATTGCAGGATTCCGGCGCGCCGGAGATCCGATGCCGTTGCCGTATAGGCAGAGCCGTGCGGTCCGGTCATGGCGCCCGGCTTCAGGCTCGCCGCGCGGAGCAGTCTCTGAAATCCCTTCGCCAGAAAGGCGAAGGCCGCCACGACGCCGGCAATAACGCCGGCGGTCTGCATCCAATACGGGATGTAGGCGCTGACGTAATCCGAAAGGACAGCGCCGCCCACTTTCAGGCCCATCAGCATGAGGACGCCGCCGGCGAGAAAGACGAGGCCCGTGAAGAGATGCACAGTCCGGTTTAGCGCGCTCAACACCCCGCCGAAGATTTCACCGATTTCGGCGAACAGTTGGGGACCGCGCATGCGGCGCCGCTCGCTGATCCATGTGCGCAGCAGCCAGACGAGTGCCGCGCCGCCAATGCCCGAGATGCCGGCCACGATCGCGACCGCCACCCGCACCCCATAGGGGGCCTGCCCCCCGACACCGGTCAGGCTGTCGAGGACGAACAGCGCTGGTTCCTGTCCGACCATGTAGCCCAGGACCGCCAGCGCCATCCAAAGCAAGCCGAAGAAGAGAGCGGCGGGCCATCGCCCCGCCGCTCCAAAGCCCCAGCGCCGACAATGCTCGATCTCGATGGCGAGGCTGGTGATGATGATCGGGACCAGGAAAATGAAATCATTGACCAGGCCGCCATGCGGGACACGCGCCCGGAGGTTGGCGGGATTGATTGCCCAAACGGCGAACGCCACCACCAAGCCAAGAGCGAAGGCGTTGCGGACGGTCGTGAGATAGGAGACCGGTTCATGCGGTGCACGCTGCCGGACGCGGCGCGGGCCGTTCGAGCATATGGGCGGCAAGGTATATATCTCCGGCGACGGACATTCTGGGAGCTGAAATAATTCTGGCCGGATTGCGCGCGCCGCAGCAATCCCTGGTTGATCGGAAACGTCATCGCCATGCACCATTCCACCGAGATCAGGTGGAAAGGGTGAATGCATGGGCGAGGAGGAGCAGGATCGGGATCGCGATTATTCGGTCAACCCGCCGTACAACGAGCCGATCCGCGAGCATCCCGAGGCCGAGCGTGCACGGCTCTACCGCCAGCATCGCGCGGCGGGGACGCTCGGCACCTACTTCATGATGTATCCGCTCGATCGGCCGCCCGGGCGCGACCGGGACAACGGGCGGTAACGCCGGTGCGCGGGACTGCCCGAAAATTCTTCTATCCGGCGATCTTTCTGCTGATCGGCGCGGGATGGTGGTTCGGGGGCACCAAGCTCTTCCTGGACGCCGCGCACACCATCACCGCGGCCTTACTGCCGCCAGATGTGAAGCCGGCTGGGCCGGTGCGGGCACCACAAGTGGCTGTGTCTCGGCCGGCACCGACGCCAGCACCTGCGCCGGTGCCGAAGGCACCCGACGTCAAAGTGCCGCCGCCGCCGAACACCTGGGCCACTGACCCGCGCGCCGTCGCGGCACTCGCCGTTGGTCAGCAGGCGATCAAGGCCGGCAATTGCCAGCTGGCCCAGGCGAAGCTGCGGACAATCCGCGAAGTTTGGGGGCATGATCAGTTATACCTCCGGCAGGAAAATGACACGCCGGAGCAGCGCCAGGTGCAGAACGCCGTGGGAGCGCTGTTTTACTACGCGCAAGAGTGCGAGGGCAGAAAAGCTATCCCGAATGCACCACCCGATCCCAAAGCGGAGGAGGTCAACCACCACATCGCCAGCGCAAAGACATTCGAAGCCAGCAACATGCTCCAGTGGGCCGGGATCAATTATAAAGAGGCTTACGATCTCAGCCCCAAAGGGCCTCGTGCGCAGGAGGCCGTCCTCGGGATCATACAAGTGCTGATCGAAAGGCAGCTGATACCGGAGGCCTGTGACTCGCTGAACGAGATGCGGAAAGAATGGCCGAAACCCCGGCCGGATCTGGTGCCGGCAATTGCCGCCGCCCGGCAGCAGACGAATTGCGGGCCATAATGCCTGCCGTCGCCGCTCAACTGACTGTAAGGTACCAGAGCAAATATAAGTATTAGTATAATCTTAAATATTTTTATTTTATTGATTTTACG
>DAOMCN010000130.1:0-6062 GCA_035427885.1 Acidocella sp.
GAGGATGACGGCGTATATCGGACATAGAGGCATGGGAATTCCTTGCGATGATGACGAAAGACAACTATATATTATGATTATAATATTAAATGTCAATCATCATTTTATGACACCGGAGACCACACACATGCGTTTTGAAAAAGGCCACAAGGAACAGACCCGCCAGCGTATCGTGGAGACCGCGGCGCGGCGCTTCCGCAAGGAAGGGCTGGAAGCCGTCGGCATCGCCGGACTTATGGCCGATGCCGGGCTGACTCACGGCGGCTTCTACGCGCATTTCGCCTCCAAGGAGCATTTGGTGCGCGCGGCGCTCAACGAGGCGCTGGACCAAAACCAGACCCGGCGTGCCAAGGCGCTGGAACAGGCGCCATCGGGGCCTGAGGCATTGGAGGCGCTGGTGCGGTTGTATCTGCGCCCCGCGCATCGCGATACGCCTGAACGCGGCTGCGCCGTTGCCACGCTGATCGCGGAAGTTGCCCGGCATGAACAGGAGACACGTGCCGTGCTTTCCGCACGCTTGGCGTCCTTGCTGAATCAGATCGCCTCGACCCTGCCCGCGGAGATGACGGCGGACGAGAAGGAGCGCCGCGCCATCGGCATTTTCGGCGTCATGCTCGGCACACTGCAAATGGCGCGCGTGGTTACCGACATGGCCCTGTCTGACAGGATTCTTGAGAGCGGCCTTGTCACGGCGCTGACCATTTCCAACGCCGTTGCAAGCCAGCAACTATAGGCGCGACAGAACATTTTTTACGATCGATGTCAGCCCGCCGAAAGCTTGAATGAATCAAACTTGCAGTCGGCTCTCAAAGCCCGAATGCCTTGCGGAGGCTCTTTTCGACCTCCCGGCGGGCGCAAAGCGCCGTAACATGCTGAGCAGTTTTGCCCTTCCGTCAGCCGGCTGACGAAGGCGATAGGGACCCTGAATGACCTTGAGAATCTTCTCCGCCACCACCTCCGCCGCGGGGGCCGTCTTGATTTGCCGCAGGACAGCCTCCAGGCTGCGGGAGAAAACGTTCGCATAAGCGCCGATCTCCATGGCTGTCCGCCGAGCTTTCGTATCCAGATTTGTGTTGGTGAAGCTTGGCTCAACCAGAACAACGCGGACGCCGAACACATTCGTGTTGAAGAGGGCACGCGCCTCCTGCGTGCTGGTTGCTTCAACCGGGCCAGCCAGAGAGATACCGGCGTTGTTGATGACGATGTCTATACGGCCTGCCTTTCCCAGAACGTCTTCGACGCTCGCGATGACCTGCTTCTTCGTTGCGCACGTCAAGTTGAATAAGCTCGACGCCTGACGTTGGCGATAGTTTTTCAGGAGCTCGTGCACCGCCAAAGACGCGATAGCCGGCGTTCGCCAGCACGCGGGCGGTAGCTTCACCGATACCTGACGAAACTCCTGTGATCAGAACGACTTTTTGCGG
Source organism: Acidocella sp. (assembly GCA_035427885.1). Classification (GTDB taxonomy): domain Bacteria; phylum Pseudomonadota; class Alphaproteobacteria; order Acetobacterales; family Acetobacteraceae; genus Acidocella. The sequence goes on from DAOMCN010000130.1 coordinate 1,425, forward strand.
CATGCTAGGTCTCCTTGATGTCAGAATTTTATGTGCCGAGTGACCTGGCCGTACGTCCTTGCTCAGCGCGTGAGGGCTGGCTCATTGGGCGGGATTCCCAAGCGGGGATGTTTGGCTATCACAAGGATGACTACGACATCGCCGCCTTTGTCTGCTTATCACTCGGGCAAATGTTTTTCCGCGCCGCCCCCGTCCACCGCGCCAGCGTCCGCACCGAATGGCTCCGCGCGCCCGGCATCGCCTGCGAGAGCTTTGTCCTCGCACTGCAAAACCTGCAGCGCCACCGCTACATCGAGGACATCGCCTGGCTCGCCTCGCTCCCCCCGGAGCTATCGCCGCCTACTCCCGCAGCCTCGGCCATGCCCGCCGCGCAACCCATGTGCAACCTGTAAAGCGGAGTACCAAGATGCAAGATGACCTTTCCTTCGTTTCCGAGGACCTTGAGCATGATTTCGATGAGATCATCGCCATCGAGGCACCGCAGACCACCGAGACGGCACCTGGCTTCGATAGCGCCAAATTCCTCGCCGCGCTCATGCTGCGGCAAGCCCTCGGCAAGCCCGATACCCCCGCCCCCGGCAAGCGGCTCCCAGCCGGTTTCTACATCGTACAGGCGCCCAGCGAGGATTGGGCCACCGAACTCCAGGACGCCGCGGTTAACGTCCTACGCGGCGGCGACCCCCCCCCGCCCACGCGGCGACGCCAGGCGCGCGACAGCGCCGCGGCATTGTGCCTCTTTCTGTTTTCTGACGCCACCGACCTCAAACAGGCCCAAAAGATGGCCGCCGATATCCAGACCGAGTTGGCGCTCGGCCAGGTGGTGGTGCTCATCACCGCCACCCTCGCCTCCTTACCGCTGGCGCTGCAACGGGCCAGCGACCGGATCATCACCGTGCCACCCCCCAGCCGCCGTCAATTTGCCGCCCTGGTGCGCGCCATCGTCCCCAAGCTGCGGCGGCTGGCGTTGCGTGGACTGGACTGCGCGCGCCTAACCCCGGCCAATCTGCGCCTCGCCTACCGCCCCAAGATCAGCGCCGCCGCCTTCCTGCGCCGCTTGCACACCCTGACCGCAACCTTGCCACACCCCACCACCCACACGATCATCCCGCTGGCCCGGTTGCACGGTGTTGATGATGCCAAAAAATGGGCCGCCGAGGTCAAAGCCGATATGGCCTTGTATCACCAGGGCCAGCTCACCTGGCCACAGGTTCAGCGCGGCCTGCTGCTCTGCGGCGTGCCCGGCACCGCCAAAACCACCCTGGCCGGGGCCATCGCCGCGTTCTGCGGCATGGCTTATGTTCCAACCAGCTTTGCCGCCTGGCAGCGCAGCAGCACCGGCCATCTCGGCGAAGTCTTAAAGGCCATGGCTGCGGCCTTCGCCGAAGCCCGCAGCCGGGCCCCCGCCGTGCTGTTCATCGACGAACTCGACACCCTCGGCTCACGCAAACAAAGCGGGCAGCACAGTGATTGGTGGCGAGCGATCATCAACGCCTTGCTGGAACAGATTGCGGGGGCGCAGAGCAACAACGGCGTGATCATCATCGCCGCCACCAACCACCCCGATCAGCTCGATCCCGCGCTCCTGCGCTCTGGGCGGATCGAGGACCGGATCGTCCTGCACCCACCCGGAGCCGCGGCGTTATCGTGCATCTATGCCGACCAGCTCGAGGGCGAACTCGATAGCAGCGTGGATCTGACCGGCATCGGCCTGATGAGCGCAGGGCTCACCGGGGCTGATGTCAGCAAAATCTGCACCGCGGCCCGCCGCCGCGCCCGCACCGCCCAGCGGCCAGTCACCTATGAGGATCTGGTCGCCGCCATCACCCAGGATGACCGTCCTCCAGACCCGGAACAGCTGCGCCGGGTTGCCATCCACGAAGCGGGTCACGCCATTGCCGCGCTCGCCTCCCCGGATCTGCGCCTGGGCCATGTCAGCATCGTGCCGCGCGGCAGCATGAGCGGTGGCGCCGCCCTGGGGCTGGCGAACCACAGCTTTATGACGCCCGCGCGGCTGGACGCCTATCTTGTGGCGATCCTCAGCGGCCGGGCGGCCGAGGAGGTGCTGCTGGGCGAGATCAGCTCGGGGGCGGGTGGCGGCGAGAGCTCCGATCTATGTCGCGCCACCCAACTCGCCGCCGATGCCGAGCTGTCCCTGGGATTACGCCGCCAGGGGCTGACCTGGTACGCACCCCAGGCCGCGCCACAGCTGGGTGCGCTGTTCGCCCGCCGCCCTGATCTCGAGCAGGCTGTGCGCGAACGGCTTGATCACGCCTATGAGCGCGCCTGTGACATGATGCGCGCCAAAGCCCCGCTGGTGCAGGCGCTGGCCCAGCGGCTGCTGCGCCAACGGGTCATGAGCGGCGCGGAGATCGCGGCCTTGGCGCACGACGCTGCCCCACCACCTCCCGCCGCCCCACCACTGCAGGCCGACTGGATGCAGTAACACAACCATCCCCCACGCTATGCCGCCCCGCCAGGGCGTGCATAGCGTGGGTAGCACATCACATCGCAGGCGCCTGGCCTGGTGGAATCTCAGGCTCCCCCCCGTCGCGATGGTCAGCAACCACGCCATCACCCCCCCCTCGCCACAGACGCGCGATGACCAGAGCCAATCCAAGCAGCATCACGACGATCCCGGCAAAATCATTGAGGGCGGCACTGAATGCCGGTTCATCGAGCATCCTCTCCACTCTGCCCTCCTCCCAGCGCCGCCGGTATTGCTCATCGGGGTCAAGCACCGCCGTGAGGCTAACAAGTCTGGCCAGCGCTACGGCGAACGCCACTTCGTCAAGGCATCGCTCAACCCGACAATCTGCAACTCGATCTCGGCCATACGCTCGGCGAGAGCGACCTGATTTTTGCTGTTCTTCTCTGCGGTCTTTGCGATGGCCTCCAGTAATGAGATAATCTTCTCGAGATTGCTGCGCTCGCTGGGCCGCGGGGCGACCAGTTGGTTGAATGCGGTTTTCAGCGTCTCGGTATTGTCCAGCGCGTGCAAGGTCGCTGACTCCGTCAGGCTGAAGCCGCGGCCGTCGATAACGCCCCGCAAGGTCTCGCGAGTGTTTGACGCGGGCTGCTCTGCGGCTGCCTTGCCGTGCAGGATTTTGAGAATAATCGTCGGCGTCCAGGCTGGCAGTGTCGTCAAGGCGGTCTTTGTCATCGTCGGCGTCTCCATGTTGAGTGAGTAAAGATAATGTGAGGTTGGTAATTCTCGCCTGCACGTCAGCGGCTTTGACCCGCACTCCCGCGGCGACGCTGGCTTTGCCGATCATCCTGGTCAGGCTGTGCGTTCCCCCGGCGAGGTCAACCAGCACTGGCACTTTGTCACCCATGGCGAGGCGCAAACCACACTGCGCCAATGCGGCGGCAAACGCTTCTCCTGTTGCGGTATCTTGCCAGATAGCAAAAACGACCTCGGAGATGGCCCTGCTGTCCAGCGCCGTGCGCTCCCCCTGATGCCGTTCAGCCGGGGTCGTATCCGCGACTGGCCGCGCCGTGCTCAGCAATCCCGCCGCTGCCATCGACTGCACAACATCCAATCGGCCTTCTCTTCGTAATGCCGCGGCGACCGTCCGATTATGCCTGCCCGGCACATGCCGACCGCCAAATTCAAACTCGATAATGCGGCCGAGCTTTTCCCGGCGTGCATAGTCATGTTTCAACGGAATCACGGTTCCATTATGCCGTACCCGCGAATAGACGCGGTGGTAATGTTCTCGGCCGTGCTTAATGTGTACAGCCTCTACAAAAGGCTGCATTTCAACGCCGAATTCCCGTTCAAACAATTCCCAGTAATGTTCGTATTGTGCCGCAGTCCACGGCAACTCAGGGTCCAGATGCACGTGGTACAACGGCTGTTTTGACCGCGCATGAGAAACAATCCGCGTCAATTCAGCAATCGCAGCTTCAATGGCCTCAGAGACAATACCCCGCGTTGCACCGAGCATCGTTTCATCATTCTGCCTAACACGGCGGCGATCAGCGAGATGCCGCCCCAGTGCTGGGCCGCCACGGCCACGTGTTGCTCCAGAGATTACCGCGCCCGTGGCCATAGCTTTTCCTTGATTCTGTCGAGCTCCAACGCCGCAGATTTAATGCGCGGTATCAGAGCCTCAATCTCTTCATGCTCGACCGCACGGCCGTCTCTCCGGGTTACCACAGCCGCCTGCACCATGGCGCCGCCAAGCTCAGCAACGACCTCTCGCAAATAGGCCACTTCCAGCACCAACTCTGGTGGGTGCGCCCATGTGGTTACAGGTCCTGATGAAACACCAAGCTCATCGGCAATAAGGTGTCGCAGCCATGTCGCTGCCGAAATTTGGTCTGCGACGGCATAGCTCAAAACGGCACTCTGCTGCTCGGGGGTAAGACGAACCAATACCTGACCCGCCAATTTTCGTTTTTCCGAACCTCTTCGACTCATTGCCAAACACCTATATCTGGACCGCAGGTTCGGGGGTGCACGGGGGCGAAGCCCCCTGCCCAGCTGCGCGCGGATACGCGCGCATGGCTGGCTGCCTTGATGAGATCAAAAAAATTTTTATCGGTCTGTTCCTGGTCAGATCGACCAAAACCATTTGACGCACCCCTCAGGCCGAACGCACGCGCACTCAAAAAACCTGAAAAACACTGAAAATA
>DAOMCN010000131.1:0-1969 GCA_035427885.1 Acidocella sp.
ATATTCGAAATTTTGATACGTAGCGCGCATCGCCGCGACGCTCAGCACCATCACGCCGCTGTTGAAATAGTTCCAGTTTTCCGGGCTGAATTCCGGTGCGGCGGCAAAAATTTTCGGACGCAGCCGGTCCCAGTCGTAGCGGCGGTGGAAGAGGATGTCGCAATCGGTGTAGAGGACGTAGTCGCGCTCTTGCTCGACTTGGGGAATCGCCAAGCGCAGCCAATGGCCGATGGAATGGGCTTTGTACTTGCCCGCCGCCTGGGCGGCGAGCATGGTATCGAGGAAGTGCGGCGCGGTATCAACGACGCGCACGTCATTTTCCGCCATCCAGCGGGTAAAATCATTGCGCTCGCCGTAATAGAGCAGTACCGGCTCCAGCCCGCCGACCGCGCGCGCGCTTAAGACCGCGCGGCGGGCGAGCGTGCCGGTCTGACCGGCTGCGCCGCCCTCGTCGATCGCGAAGTACCAGCGCATCTGCTTTAGAGCGCCTGTACGGCCTTTAGAACTTCCAAGGCATGGCCTTCGACTTTCACCTTCGGCCAAAGCTGTGCGATGTTGCCATGGGCATCGACGAGGAAGCTTGAGCGCTCGATGCCCATGTATTTTTTACCGTACATGGATTTCTCCTGCCACGCGCCGTAGGTCTCGATCACCTTCGCTTCCGGGTCGGAGGCGAGGGGGAAGGTCAGGCTGTATTTAGCGGCGAATTTCTCGATCGCCTTCATGCTGTCCTTAGAGACGCCGATCACGGTCAGGCCGAGTTTGCCGAGTTGTGGCAGGGCTTCCTCGAAGGCGCAGGCTTCCTTGGTGCAGCCTGGCGTGTCCGCGCGGGGATAGAAATAGAGCAGGAAGGGTTGGCCCTTGAGGGCGGCCAGGGAGACGGTGCGCTCGCCTGAAGCGGGAAGGGAGAAATCGGGCGCGGGGGCGCCGAGGGTAAGGCTCATACTGGGACTCCTGGGGTGATGTAACGCTCAAAACAGCTTCGCACGGCGCGGCTCGTGCTGGCCACTCTCTCGCGCAAGTCGGACAGGTCCGCGGTCTTGGTGGTGCGCAGCAAGGGGGCGAGTGTCGCGGGTGGCGGCTCGAGCATGCTTTCGTGAAGGCCGGTGATGCGCTCGATGCCCTGGATGCTGCGCCACAGAAAATCCGCCGCGATCAGCGTCTCGCCGTCCCCGGGGAGGAGGTGTCCGGCGGCGATCAGCGCGCGCAGGGCGTCGGCGGTGTTGGGGCGAAACAGCACCGGGTTGGCCGGGCCGTGGATCAGTTGCAGCGCCTCGGCGATGAAGGTGACCTCCAGCATCCCGCCGGGCAAATTCTTCACATCGAACGGCCCGCGCGGGGGGAGTTCGGCCTCGATACGCTCGCGCATGGTGGCCGTGTCCTGGCGGATTTTATCTGGCACGGCTTCGTGGGAGAGGGCGGCCAGGATTTCGCCCTGCACGATTTTGGCAAAGCCGGGCGTGGCCGCGAGGACGCGCGCACGGGTCAACGCGAGGCGCTCCCAGGTCCAGGATTCGGTCTCGTGGTAGCGTCGGAAGGCCGCGAGGGAGACGGCGACGGGGCCGTGGTTGCCCGAGGGGCGCAGGCGCATATCGACCTTGTAGAGCGGGCCGGAGAGGCCTTGCGCCGTGACCGCCCCGGTGAAGGCGTGGCTGAGGCGGACGAAATACTGCGTCGGCGCGGTTGGCGTGGCGGCGTGGTCGTAGATCAGCATCAGGTCCAGGTCCGAACCGGCGAGCATTTCGCTGCTGCCCGCCTTACCCAGGGCCACTACGGCGAAGGCGCCGCGCGGGATGCGGCCATAGCGCGCCTGGTGCTGGGCAATCACGAAGGGCAGCATGCTGGCCAGTGCCGCCTCGGCCAGATTGGCGCGCAGGCGGCCCGCCTCGTTGGCGTCGCACCGTCCTTCCAGGGTGGCGACCGAGAGGTGGAACTCCTCGCGGCGGACGAAATGGCGGGTGATCTCGAC
>DAOMCN010000131.1:1979-6006 GCA_035427885.1 Acidocella sp.
GCCTCGCGCAGGAGGCGGCGCAGCACCGGCCTGGGGGCGGCGAAACGGGCGTTGGGAATGAGCAGCGCCTCTAGCGCCTGGGCGTCCTGGGCAAGGTATTCGGCCAGCGCCGGGGCAGCGCCGAGGACTGCCGCGAGGCGGCGCAGCAGGGCTGGGTTGCGCTGGAACAGAGAAAGCAGCTGTATCCCCGCGCGCTGGCGCGAAAGCAGTGTGTCGAATAGGGCGAAGGCTTTGTCCGGGTCGGGCTGCTGGCTCAGCACCTTGAGGAGATGGGGAAGGATGTTGTCCAGTAGGCTGCGCGCGCGCTCCGAACGCAGCGCGGGCATCTCGCCGCCCGACCAGACGCGCAGGCGTTCGGCGAGGTGTTTGATGTCGGAAAAGCCAAGGGCTTTGAGATGGGTGGCGAAAACCTCGGGCGGCGGGCCTTGCGTACCGGGGTTGAGCGCGCGGACCTCCTCGGCGTCGTTTCCGGCGTCGAAGAAGGCGAGGAAGTGGCGGTGGACGCGCGCGAGCAGGCGGGGAAAATCTCGGAGGAAGTTTTTCGCGTCGAGAAAGGTTGCGAACTGGGCCAGTACGGCGTCCGTCGCGGGGAGTTCGTGGGTCTGGCGGTCGGCGACCATTTGCAGCCGGTGTTCGACCTGGCGTAGGCGGCAGTAGTCGGCGGCAAGCGCGCGGGCGGCGGCTTCGGGCATGTGGCCGGCTTTGGCCAGTGCGGGCAGGGCGTCGAGCGTTGCGGGAATGCGCAAGGCCGGTTCCTGGCCGCCCCAGACGAGGCTCAAGGTCTGCACGATGAACTCGATCTCGCGAATGCCGCCGTGGCTAAGTTTGACATCGCGCCCGAGCAGGCCGTCCTTGCCGTGTTGGGCGTCGATCTGGCGCTTCATATCGTGGATGTCGGCGATTGCCGCGAAGTCGAGGTTTTTGCGCCAGATGAAGGGGCGGATCGCGGAGAGAAAGGAAGCGCCCAGGGCGAGATCCCCGGCGACGGGGCGGGCCTTTGAGAAGGCGGCACGCTCCCAGGTGCGCCCGTGGCTCTCGTAATAGGCCAGCGCCGTGGGCAGGGCCACGACTGGCGGGGTCGCACCCGGGTCCGGGCGCAGACGCAGATCGACACGGAAAACATAGCCATCGGCGTCGCGGTTGGCCAGTAAGGCGACGAGGTCGCGGGCGAATCGCGCCATCATGGCTTGCGCGTCCGGGGGATAAACGGAATTGTCCGGGTCGAAGAGGAGAACGAGGTCGATATCGGACGAATAATTCAACTCGCGCGCGCCGAGCTTGCCCAGCGCCAGGGCAACGAAGCCGCAGTTTTGCTCGGGCGTTTCGGGAGATGGAAGGGTGACCTGCCCGCCCTCGTGCAAGCTGCGCAGCAGGTGGGAGACCGCGACTCGCAAGGTGGTTTCTGCGAGGTCCGAAAGCGCGGCGGTGATCCGCGGCAACGGCCACAATCCAGCGAGATCGGCCAGTGCAATGGTCAGTGCCGCGCGGCGCTTGGCCTGGCGCAGGGCGCTTGCAATCTCGCGCCGCGTGGTATCGGGTGCGAGGGCATGAAGATCCTCCAAGGCAGCGGCGAAACATTGCTCCGGCCCTTGCGCCAATGCTGCGAGCAGGCAGGCGGATTCGCGCAGGGCGAGATCCGCAAGATAAGGCGCGTTGCCGCCCAGTGCGTCCAGCACCGCGCGGCCCTGTACGGTGGTGGTAAAGGCGGCTTGCGCCTCGCCCAGGGCGGCGAAATCCTCGCGCAGATGGCGCGCGGCCTGCGGGTCGGCGGGCTGGGGAAGGCGGGGGGCTTCGGGTGTTTTGTTCATCTGGCGGATAGAACAAGATGAAGCGGCGCTTAGGTCAAGCCGGGCTGACCCTTGGGGCTGCGTTGCACCAGCTGGCGCGCATGGTCGAGCTGCTGCTCGTACTGGCGCTGCTGGCGGTCTGCGTGCTGGGCTACAGGCTCTCCACCGGGCCGATCCAGCTCCCCGAACTCGCCTCGAAACTGGCAAGTGCTGCGTCCGGCCAGGGGATCAACATCCAGATGCAGCGGGCGGATCTGACCTGGGCGGGGTATCATGAGGGCGGCGGCGTGCCGTTCTATTTGCGGCTGGGCGGGATTGTGGTGCGCAATGCCGAGGGGGTCGAACTGGGGGAGATCCAGTCGGCGCAACTGACGTTCTCCTTCGCGGCGCTCATGAACAACGGCACGCCGATTGTGGTGCGCAGTACGAAAGCGCGGATGGTTGGGTCGGATGTGCCGGTTTCGCTGCTGGCTGATGTCTGGTTTGGCCGGGATCTGGAGCTCGACGATGCCGATATGGAGGTGACGCTGGGGGCGGGGCAGTTGCTTGTCGGCCAGGGCGGGGTGCCGGTGCGCGCGGGTCGGTTTCATGTCCATCTTACGCCCGATACGGCGACACTAAGTGGGGGCGAGATGGTGCTGGCTCCGGTGGGGGGTAGCGCGCCGCTCGTGGACTTCAGCGGGCAGGCGGCGCTCAGCGGCGGGCAGTGGCAGGGTAGGCTGAGCGCGACGGTTGACCGGGTGCAGGCGGCGGATATCGCCGCGTACTGGCCGCCCGCCGCGATCCCGCTGACGCGGCTTTGGGTCACGCGCAATGTTACCGCGGGTACGGCCTCTGATGCCAGTTTCAGCTTCGAGCTGACAACGCCGCGCAACCTCGCAAGGCTCAAGCTGAACCAGGCGACGGGGAGTTTCACCGCGCAGGATGTGAGCCTGACCTGGCTACCCCGCGCGCGGCCCATCACCGCGCTGAACGGGCGGTTTGCCCTGCTCGACCGCAACAATATCCTGATCACCGCGAGCAGCGGCCGTCTCGGTGGGGGCATGCTCAAGAACGGTCAGTTTCTGATCACTAATATGAGCATTCGCGATATCCCTACCGTCGGCGAGCTAGAGGTGGCGATGGACAGCAAAATTGCCGATGCCATCGATATTCTCGCCGCCCCGCCGCTCAATTTGCTGCGTCAGGCGCCGCCGCAGATTGCCCAGGCCACCGGACACGCCGAGATAACGCTGAGTGCGACGATTCCATTTCTTAAGGAGGTCCGGCTAGCGGATATGACGCTACATGTCGGGGCGACACTCAGCGATGTGGCGCTGCCCTCGCCGCTTGCGGGGCTTGGGTTTTCCGCAGGCAGCGCGCAGTTGGACGCGACGACGGATGCGCTGCACGTGACGGGCAAGGCGCAGTTTGCCGGGCAGCCTGCTTCGCTCAATGTCGCGGCGTCTTTCGCGCGCGGGGGGGCTCTTGAGTTTCAGATGCAAAGCCTCGCCGGGCCGGAACTGCTGCACTATTACGGGCTGGACACCCAGGCCGCGCCGGGCGGGAAGATTGGCGGGTTGGCGCCTTACACGGTGAAAATTAGCGGCAATTATGCGGGGGCGCAGAAGTTGGTTCTGGCGGCGGATCTGACGCCCGCAAGCTTTGGCATGCTGCGTCTGGGCTGGGAGAAGCAGGCGGGGACGGCGGGGCGGCTTGATCTGACCGCCACGCTCGACCACGGAGGTCTCGCCAGTTTGAGTTCGTTCCAGGCCAGTGCGCCAGGGTTGGAGATTCAAGGTAAGGCGCAGGGGAGTAGGATATTGCTGCCCGTCCTGAACGTTGGCCGGACGCGGGGGCGGGGGTTTGTTGCTCCGCCCAACGGCGCCGACCCGGATTGGGAGATCGGGTTGAGCGGTGCGGCGCTGGACCTGCGGGCGATGCCCAAGGCGGCGCCGGGCAGCGCGACGCCAGTACCCACCATACCGACGCCGGCGGATAAAGCGCCACCTTCCGGGCCGCCTTGGCGTGCGCGGCTGGATTTTCAACAACTCTACCTTGCCGCCAGCCCGGCGCCGGTATTGGGGCCGTTGGCGTTTGCCGGGGATGGGGTTGGCAGCACGTTGCTGCACGCGCAGGGGACGGCGGGGGGTATCACGCTTGCGGTCAAGCCGGTCAGCGCGTTGCGGCGCGAGGTTGATGCGCGGACGACGGATGCGGGCGGGCTGTTGCGCAGCCTTGGATCCTACGGCGGCATGGAC
>DAOMCN010000132.1:0-5993 GCA_035427885.1 Acidocella sp.
ATCTGCTGTTTAAAACCGCCACCGGAGTCAGCCCTTACCAGGTACCGGTTTACACCGTAAATGATCCTAACGGGCAGTTTCTGGAGGGTGTCGCCAAAAGACTCCCCACAGGGACTGGATTCTATGCGCTTGAGCCGAGCCTAACTATTTTCTATCCCACCGCCCCTGGCGTTTTGTTTGCTAATCTTCAATATGTAGAAAATTTTTCAAGATCTTTCAACGTTCCAAATCCTACTGGCGGGGCTCCGGTTCACGAAAACCTGTCGCCAGGAAGCGCTGCCGCAGTGACATTTGGGCTGGGTTTTGCGTTGAATGACAAAGCCTCCATGACCTTCAGCTACCAGGAAGAACATGTCTTCGGGTCTTCGGCGAATGGCCAATCGCTGGCGGGATCGAGTTATGATTTTGGCACGTTCAACTTTGGCCTGGGCTATACGGTCAGTCCGACAACGAGCATCAATCTCGGCGTTGGCATCGGCGCAGGACCGAATGCGCCGGTTGCCAAGATCCTGGTCGAGGTGCCGATACGTTTTAATGGGCTGTAACGGTCGCGCTCAGCGGCGTGGGGGACCGGGGAAGAAGGCGTTGGTGCGCGACTGGTAGGCTTTGAAGGCGTCGCCTCGGGATTTAAGCATCTGCGCCTCCAGCGGCGGGATGCCCGAGACATGGACAAGGAGCCAGTACATCAGCGCCGGCCCCGCCAGCGCCGCCCAGCCCCAGGGATATGAACCGCCCAAGGGCAGCGCAAACAGGGCGAAGGCGACCCAGATCAGCCACTCGAAGAAGTAATTAGGGTGGCGCGAGAGGTGCCATAGGCCCTGGTCGCAGATTTTCCCGTGGTGCCCCGGCGTGGCTTTGAAGCGGCGGAGTTGAGCGTCAGCGACCCCCTCGCCCAGCAGAGCAAGCGCCAACACGAAAACTCCCGCGATGTCGCCTGGCTGCGGCAGGGGGGCTGGGTTGTGCGCGGCGATCAGCACCATAAGGGCCAAGATGAAGGCAGCCAGAGCCTGGATTTGCAGGAAGCCGAACATGCGTGCCTCAAAGGCGGCGCCCCAGTCGCTCCGGAAGGCGGCGTAGCGTGCGTCTTCGGGCCCGGAAGCGACCCGCCGCCACAGATACAGCCCCAGCCGTAACGACCACGCCGCGGCCAGCACCGCCAGCGCAATCTGCCGCCCGCCCGGCCTCGGCCCCGGCCCCAGCGCGCCCGCGACGGCGGCGAGGCCGGTCGCGAAGGACCAGAACACATCCGACCAGCCGCCATTGCCGGTGCGCCGTTGTACCAGCCAGGCCACCATCATCAGCGCCGAAATACCCGCCGCCATAAGAAAAATCAGCACGATCATACGCTTGTTCTCCCCTCGGGTGCGCGCAGAAAGGCCACGACATCGTGCAGCACCGGGGCGAGCGGACGCAAAGGGGCAGCAAAGACGCCGAGCGGCAGGCGATGGTCCAGCCCCGAATAGATCCGTCCACTGACAGTGGCGCCATCAAGGGCCGCCCGCGCGGCGAGGCGGCGAGTGTTGCCGGGGTCCACCGTCTTGTCATCCGCTCCGGCGGCGAGCCAGATCGGCGGGACGGAGGCGGAGAGGAAGTTGATCGGCTGGGTCTGCGCCAACTGGTCCGGCGGGCCGAAAATCGCCTGCAATGTAGGGCTGGTCAGGGGAAGAAAATCATACGGACCGGCGAGCCCGGCAAAGCCTCGCAGCAGCGTGTGCGCGGCAAGGCCGACCGGGGCGAGCCAGCGCGGGTCGAAGGCCAGCATCGCCGCGTTATAGGCGCCTGCGGAATGGCCCAGGAGACGGATCGAACCAGGATCGCCGCCGAAGCGAGCAATATTGTCCACCGTCCAGCGCAGCGCCAGCGCGCCGTCTTGCAGGAACACAGGGAAACGCACCTGCGGCCAGATCCTGTAATCGGCGATTACCACAACAAAGCCGCGGGTGGCGAGGGCCGCGCCGACGAAGCGGTACATTGCCTTGTCGCCATCTTCCCAGCTGCCGCCGTAGATGAAAAACACCACCGGAGCCGCCGCGTCGCCCGGGAAAGACGCGGGGGTATAAATATCCAGCCCCTGGCGCGGATCGGGGCCGTAGGCGTGGTTGTGGCTGACAGCGTAGCCGGTCGGCCAGACCAGGGCGTTGAGCAGGCCGACTGCCGAAAAACAAAACGCCCGGCGCGAGGACATGGCGCTTATACCCCGACCAGTGGCTGCAACAGGCGAGCAAAGCTGCCGCCGAAGCGCAAGGGGGCTTCTGTGGCGATCAGGCAGATGCAATCGCCGCCTGGAGCGGAGACGGGCTGGTGGTCTTGCGACTCGTCGCTCTCGGCAAGATCGCCTTGGCAAAATTCGCCATGCGCATCTGTATAGGCGCCGCTCAGCACGCAGGTCAGCTCACGGGCCGTATGGCCGTGCACGGGCACGCGTTTACCTGGGGCGATGCGCAGCAGGTACAGACTCCCCTCCCCGGACTTGGGCGGCAAGAGTTGGATGCGGCTGATCCCGGGCATAAGCCCGCGCCACCGGGAGGGAGAGAATTCGCGCAACGTTACCGGACAAGGCAGGCCCGAGGCCAAGGCCCAGGCGGGAGGCGGCGCGGCGGAAGGCGGGCGCGCCACCGGGCCAAGCCGGGCCAGAACTCGGTCGAGACTGCCTGCGGCCATCTCCGCAGGCGGCAGATCCTCCAGCAAGGCGCCGCCTATCTCTTCGCACAGGCGGACCGTGCGGCGGCAATCCGGGCAGAACTCCAGATGCGTCGCCACCACGACACGCGCGGCGCGTTTGTGGTGTCCGGCAGCGTAGGCCTGTAGGGTGAGCTCCGCCGGGTGGTGGGTGATGGTCATTTCGGCGCATCCAACAGGCTACGCAGTTGGGCGATGGCCAGACGTAGCCGCGATTTCACGGTGCCGAGAGGAATGCCCAGTTCGCGCTCTATCTCGGCATGAGGCTTGTCCTGAAAAAAGCTCAGACGGACCACCTCGGCCTGGTTTGCGGGGAGATGGACCAAGGCCGCGCGCAGGCGCTCCTGCTGCTGCGCCGCGAACAGGACCATGTCCGCCGCCTCCGGCACCGCTGCATCGGGCAGGTTGGCAAGCTCCGCCGCGGCACGTGCGGGGGCGCGGGCACGCCGCCGGGCGTCGATATGCAAATTGCGCGCGATGGTAAAGATCCAGGTCGAGACGCTCGCTTTGTCGGGGTCGAAGTAAGCCGCCTTGGCCCAGACGCTCAGCAAAGCTTCCTGGGCAAGGTCCTCGGCAAGGACAGTGCCTGCCCCCAGACGCAGCAAGTAGGATTTTACGCGCGGGGCGAAATGCCCGTACAATGCGACAAACGCGGCGCGGTCCTGAACCGTGGCAATCGCCCGGATAAAGCCTGCAAATTCGGCACCGGGGCGTTCGGGCTGAGCGGGGGAGGATGGGCTCAAGCCGCTCCACCGGAGGGCTTCCCGGGCAAGCGCCAACTTGCGCAGCACGGGCCGCGGCGCAACGATGCCGGGCGGGCTGTAACTGAGCAGAGGGGCAAGGCCATTCATGCACTCCAATACGCAACTTCCCCGCCGCTGGATCAGAAAAATTTTCTGTGATCCAACGGCGGATCGAGTCCGTATATAAGCAAATGGATCTCATGCGCACAAATACCCCCCCTTCTTCCCAACCCCTGCGCATTGCAGTTGTCGGTACGGGCATTGCCGGCATGTCGGCGGCCTGGCTGCTGAGCGCGCGCCATGAGGTCACTGTTTATGAGAAGGCGCGGTGGATCGGCGGGCATAGCCACACGGTCGATGCGCCGGACGTGGCAGGTGCGGTCATGCCCGTCGATACCGGGTTTATCGTCTATAATAACGCGACCTATCCGAACCTGACCGCGCTGTTCGAGCATCTGGGCGTGCCGATCCAGGACAGCGAAATGTCCTTTGCGGTGTCCGCACGCAACGGGCAGCTTGAATATGGCGGCAGCGATTTGTCCACGCTTTTCGCGCAGAGACGCAACCTGCTGCGCCCCAACTTCTGGCGGATGCTTCGCGATATCGTGCGCTTCTACCGGCAGGCCCCTAGAGATCGCGTCGCGCTGGGCGAAAGCCTGCTCAGTCTGGGCGATTACCTGGACCAGAACAAGTTCTCTAGGGTTTTCCAAGAGGACCACCTGCTGCCGATGGCCTCAGCCATCTGGTCCTGCCCGCAAGGCTCCGCGCGCGACTATCCGGCCGCCGCCTTTACGTGGTTTTGCGAGACGCACGGGCTGCTAAGCCTGAGCGAACGCCCGCAATGGCGCACGGTCAGCGGCGGTTCGCGCGCGTATGTCGCCCGGTTGACCGAGCGTTATGCGGACCGGATCAGCCTGGAGCGCGGCGTGCGGCGGATACGTCGGGAGGAGGACCGCGTGCTGATCGAGGATAGCGAGGGGAAAGTTCTGCCCTTCGATCATGTCGTCCTCGCCTGCCACGCAGACGAGGCGCTGGGACTGTTAGATGCACCGGATACGCGCGAGCAGGAGTTGCTCGGCGCTTTTCGCTACACTAGCAACCTCGCCTTGCTGCATACCGACACGCGGCTGATGCCCAAACGCCGCGCCGTGTGGTCCAGTTGGAACTATATCGCGCAGGATTCAGCCGAGGATAACGCACCCTGCGTTACCTACTGGATGAACCGGCTGCAAAATCTGCCCACCGAACGGCAGATTTTCCTGACCCTCAACCCGCCGCAAACGCTGCGTGTTGAGAACATCCTTGCCCGTAATGTCTATGAGCATCCGATATTCGACGCGGGGGCGATTGCCGCGCAACGCAAGCTCTGGTCCCTCCAGGGCGAACGGCGGAGCTGGTTCTGCGGCGCGTATTTTGGCGCGGGCTTCCACGAGGACGGGTTGCAGGCGGGGCTTGCGGTCGCCGAGGCGCTTGGTGGGGAGCGGCGTCCCTGGCTAGTTGACAACGAATCCGGCCGCATCCATCTCGGTACGGCGCAACCCATAGGCGCGATGTAATGTCCTGGCGTTCAGCGCTCTATTCGGGCAGCGTGACCCATCGGCGGGTCCGGCCCAGAGCGCATAAATTGCGCTACAATATTTACAACATGCTCTTCGATCTCGACGAACTGGATGCGCTCGGTTCCGCGATGACGCTCTTCTCGCGCAACCGCTTTAACCTGTTCAGTTTTTATGATCGCGACCACGGCGAGGGTGGGGCGGACCTGCGCGCTTATGTCAATAATCTGTTGCGCACAGTGGGGATTGCGCCTGAGGGCGGCGCCGTGCGCGTGCTATGCAGTCCGCGCGTGCTGGGCTATGTCTTCAACCCGCTCACCACCTATTTCTGTTACTGGCCCGATGCGTCGCTCTGCGCCATTCTCTACGAGGTCAACAATACTTTCGGCCAGCGGCACAGCTATTTTATCCCTGTGCCGGAGGGACATTCGACGTCTGGCGGCGCGCTCCATCAGCATTGCGACAAGGCCTTCTACGTTTCGCCGTTTCTCGACATGGCGATGCGCTACCGGTTCCGGATTATCCCGCCAGAAAGTTCTGTCTCAATCGGTATCCACGCGGCGGACGCGCAAGGGTTGGTGTTGGCCGCGGCCTTCGCTGGGCGGCGGGGGGGGCTGTCTGACAAAGCCCTGCTCCGCGCGTTTTTCGCGTACCCGCTGCTGACGTTTAAAATTATCGCTGGGATTTACTGGGAAGGACTTAAATTGCTGGGCAAGGGGCTGCGCATCCGTCAACGGCCGGAACCGCCGAAGCATGCGGTTACGATTGTTGTACCGTAACTGTTCGCCGCATGATCGTTGATCCTTTCAAATATGCCGCGCACCGGGAAGGGCGCACTGCGGCAAGCAACAAAATTGCCGTTATTCTGGCCGCGAATACGCCATTCTATCCGCTCTATCTTTATCACGTCCAGCTTCTCGCAGACCGCCTTCTGCCCGAATATCTCGGAAACGGAGGGCTTCGTTCTCCCGTCGTCGCCGGAAATCAGCTCCTTGATATACAAGCCGGCTTCCGT
>DAOMCN010000133.1:0-5989 GCA_035427885.1 Acidocella sp.
AATGCCCCCGCTTTGAATCGCCGCTATAGCAATTTGGCGACTGCTTTTTCCGATGGCTTCGGATCAGGGGTTGCGTGCGAAGCCGATAACGAGGAAGAGACCATGGACCAGTCCGTCGCAGTCAGTAAATCCGCTCCAGTTCTGAAGTCAACTGAAGAAAGCAAACACCCGGCGACCAAAAAACTCGGCCTGGTCTTGCTCAGCGGTGTTGTCGTCGGCTCTATGATCGGAGGCGGCTCGTTTAATCTGCCGGCGAATATGGCAAGCACTGCCGGCCTTGCCGCGATCATGATTGCCTGGGTCATCACATTTGTTGGAATGTTTTTCCTCTCCAACGCATTTCGCGTTCTGTCGGACAAGCGGCCTGACCTCAAAGCCGGCATCTACTCATACGCCCAGGCCGGCTTCGGGCCATTTGCTGGCTTTCAAATGGCGTGGGGTTACTGGCTAAGTTCCGCGTTCGGAAATGTCGCATTTGCAGTTTTGATCATGCAGATTCTGAGCTATTTTTTCCCAATATTTGGGAACGGCCAGAATTGGCCTTCGCTTATCGGGGGGTCGATTTTGATATGGGCCATGTGTTTCACGGTCATGTCTGGCGTGAAACGCACAGCTATTTTGAGCGTTCTTGCCAGTGTTCTGAATATAACCACGATTACCGCCGCTCTGATTATTATGGGGTATTTCGCAACCGGTGGGAACTTTTCCTTCGACTTCTGGGGCCATAAGCAGCACCTCGGTAGTCTCTTCTCGCAAGTTAAGAGCACAATGCTCGTAACCCTTTGGGTCTTCATTGGAATTGAGGGTGCCGTCGTCGTATCAGATCGTGCGGCAAAAATGTCTGAGGTTGGGCCAGCGACCTTCATCGGTCTGGGCGTATGCACAATTCTGTACTCGTTATTGTCCATTTTGCCATTTGGTCTTATGCACCAGGCGCAGATTGCACCGCTGGCAAATCCTTCGACAGCCTATTTGCTAAGTTCAGTGGTCGGCCGCTGGGGCGCAATATTCATCAACGTATCGCTGCTTCTAGCGGTGCTAAGCTGCTGGCTGGCTTGGACGATCCTGGTGGCCGAGCTACCTTTTGAAGGGGCTAAAGGCGGCGTGTTTCCAAAATTTCTGGCTCGCGAAAACAAGTTTCATGCGGCTGCGCCTTCGTTGTGGATATCCAGCATCGTGATGCAGTTAACGCTGTTCATTATCCTGTTTGCTCATAATGCGTGGATATGGTTGATCGACATTACCGGTGTCATGGTTCTGCCGCCTTACTTTGCGAGCACCCTGTTTCTTGCGATCTATTCGGCGAACCCAAAATATGTCGAGACGCATTCGGAAAGCCGACATTTTGCGCTTTGGACCGGCGTGCTCGCGTCGGTCTATGCCGTGTGGATGCTCTATGCCGCCGGTCCAAAATTTGTCCTGCTGTCAACCATCATCTTCGCTGTTGGAATTCCGGTATTCTGCTTTGCTCAACGTGAGAATGGCAAGCCAATGTTCACCCGATATGAAGGTATTGCAACCGCTGCGCTTGTTGTCGTTGCGTGCATCTCGCTCGCGCTTTTCTTCAAAGGCATTATTACCGTCACATGATAATAGAGACGCTATGCCGCCCATCGGCGCACCACTACACGCCGCGCACGCGACGCCGCCTTGGCAGCAGCACGGATCGATGGCCGGTTGCGGGCCTTGGACGGGCCTCACCTCCTCGAAAGCATGACACCGAGGCGATATCAGCATTGTTGGCGTCATTGCGCCCATCATGTCGGCACGCGAAGGCGGCGCGACCCAAACCTGCATGGCATCAAAAAGCAGGAACAAGAGACCGGCGGCCGCGCAGATTGTGCGTAGCTTCAGTTTCTGATTCCGCTGAATGTCAATCATTTGTGCCATCAAGACCTGAAGCTGCGCTTATGGGTTGAAGCATGTATTGATCTTACTCAAAATCGGGCAATGCGCCACCTGACAGCAGCGCTTGAGGTCCTACCCCAGTTGCGTCTCCTCCCGTTTCAAGCGAGGAATATTTAATGAAAATGTTGATCTAACAATGGCGGAGTTTGGGCAACTATCCATGGTGGCGTAAAAATAAGCTATAAATCTGGTGGATATCAGGATGAGCGGAAAAATCGAACAAGGCTTATCGGCGGCTGAAGCTGCGAAGCTGTTGCAGCAGTTCGGCGCCAATGCCGTGGCCGACACCTCGGAAACCTGGCTGCATGGGCTGGCAGCCAAGCTCTGGGCGCCATTGCCCTGGATGCTTGAAGCCACAATTCTGCTGGAATTGTTGCTCGGCCACGGGGCGCAGGCCCTGATTATTTCGGTGCTGCTAATTTTCAATGCCGTGCTCGGCATGACTCAGGAGGCCCGCGCCAAAGACGCGGTGGCCGCGCTGAAACAGACCCTGGCGGTGATGGCCTCGGTCCGGCGCGGTGGCCAGTGGACGCGCATCGATGCCGCCGGCCTCGTGCCAGGAGATTTGGTGAAGCTGGCGCTTGGCGCGGTGGTGCCCGCCGATATCAAACTCGCCGCCGGCAGCGTTTTGGCTGACCAATCGATGTTGACTGGCGAATCCCTGCCGGTTGAGCGCAAACTGGGCGATTTGGCCTATGCCGTGGCGATGATCCGCCAGGGTGAAGCCACCGGCATTGTCGTGGCGACCGGCGCGCGTACCTATTTCGGCAAGACCGCCTCGCTGGTGCAGGAGGCGCATGGCGTCAGCGGCGAGCAGCGCGCGGTGCTGGCGGTGGTGCGCGATCTGGCCCTGGTCAACGGTGTTGTGGTGCTGGCGATGTTCGCTTATGCCCATGCGGTCGGCCGGTCATTCGATGAGACCGTGCCTCTGCTGCTGACCGCGCTGCTCGCCTCGATCCCGGTCGCGCTGCCTTCGACTTTTACTCTTGCCGCCGCGCTTTCGGCCCGGCGCCTGGTGCGCGGCGCCGTGCTGCCGACCAGGCTCGCCGCCATCAACGAGGCGGCGACGATGAGCCTGCTGTGCACCGACAAAACCGGCACGCTGACGCAGAATGCGCTATCGATCCAAGGCATCACGGGTTTTGGCGGTATCGCCGAAAACGATGTGCTGGCCGCCGCCGCCGCGGCATCGTCTGAGGGTGGCGATCCGGTCGATCAGGTGATTATCGATGCGGCGCGGAAGCGCGGCGTGGCCGTGCCGGTTGCGGCAAGTTTCGAGCCCTTTGATCCGGCGCGCAAATATGCCGAAGCGCGGCTCGCGGATGGCGCTCGGCTGCGCAAGGGCGCGCTCGGGGCGCTGGTCTCCGGACCGCTGCCGGCGGCACAAGAGACGGCCCGCAAACATCTCACAGCGGCGGGCTGCCGCGTGCTTGCCGTTACCAGGACCGCTGGTTCCGCCACGGTGCTGCTCGGATTGCTCGGCCTTGCCGATCCGCCGCGCGAGGATGCAGCCAAGCTGATCACCGCTTTGCATGATCTGGGCGTGCGCGTGGTCATGGTCACGGGCGATGCGCCGGAGACCGCCGCGGTGATTGCCAAAGCTGTCGGCATCACAGGCGATGTCTGTGATTCGGCGGTACTGGAAAAGCTGGATGCACCGGGTGATTACGGCGTCTTCGCGGGGGTGTTTCCGGAACAGAAATTCCGTCTCGTAAAATTGTTCCAGCGCGATGGCCATGTCGTCGGCATGTGTGGCGATGGCACCAATGACGCTCCGGCGCTGCGTCAGGCGCAAATGGGGATCGCCGTCTCGACGGCAACCGATGTCGCCAAGGCGGCGGCAGGGCTGGTGCTGACATCACCGGGCCTGGCCGGCATTCTCGACGCAATCCGTGAGGGGCGCGCGGCCTTCCAGCGTATCCACACCTATACGCTCTCAATGGTCGTCCGGAAAATCGCCTTCGTGCTCTATCTCGCGCTCGGCCTGGTGATCACGGGGCATGCGGTGCTGACGCCGCTGCTGATGGTCTTGTTGCTGATCGTGAATGATTTCCTGACCATGGCGATCACCACGGATCGCGCTTTGCCCTCCGCCCATCCCCGGCATTGGCGGATCGGCTGGATCATCGGCGAAGGCGGAATTTACGGGTTAGCAACGCTCGGCTATGCCACGCTGATGCTGCAAGCCGGGCGTTTGCTCTGGCATCTGCCGCTGTCGCAGCTCCGCACATTGTCCTTTTTGACCCTGATGCTGGCGATCCAGGCGAGCGTCTATGTCATCCGCGAGGAACGCTGGGTCTGGTCCTCCGCGCCGAGCCTGTGGCTGGCGGGCGCGACGGTTGCAATGGTCGCCTTCAGCCTTTTGGTGGCGGGGTTCGGCGTGCTGATGGCGCCCTTGGGCTGGAATATTCTAGGTGCGATTATCGGCAGCGTTCTGCTCTTCACGTTGCTGCTTGACCTGCTCAAACATATGGTTACCCAGGTTGAGCGGCATATCCGATAAGCGCCCTCTGCCTTGGCCTATCTCAAAAGCGCCGTCCCGCCTCTGATCGGGAAACACCTTTGGGCGGCGGTTAGGCAATGACCGTTCTTTTGACATTAAGGACGGCGCGGTCACGCATGAGGTTGGCATTGATGCCGTGACCGGCGCGGTGCTGGAAAACAGCACCGAAGGCCCGAACGCGGACTGAAACCCGCGCCATTGTCTCAACCGGCCCGCTCCATCGTGCATGGGCGGGCGTTTTAAGCAAAAGAGCAAGAGAATGGCCATCGCCCTGATCATTCTCATTCTGCCCCAGCGTCCGGGGCTGCACCCAGCGGTGCAACGTGTGAGCTGACCGCTAAGACCGGCCGAGGATGACCGCACCGTTCCAGTTCCGGCTGGCCATGGCCGGCGCATGGCTTTCAAGCCTTGCCGCCGGCAGGGCCGCTTTCAAAGCCTCCTGCGCGGCGTTCACGTTCTGCTGTTCATCGATGAACGTCACAAGCGGCTTCAGATGTTCGACCGTCTCGGTGGTGACCGTACCGATCCACAGGGGCTGAGACGCAGCACCACCCGACAGCACCACGCTCGACGGCCAAAGCCGCAGAATGAAACGCTGATCCGGCGGCACGCCACGGCCTGTCCGGATCATCACCAGTTCCTCGGCGCGGCCGTTATCGAGATGCGGCAAGACCGGCAGGGCGGCCGGCGTGGCGTTGGGCAGCAGCCATTGCAGCGACGAGCGCAGTGTCCACGGCACCGGGATGCGCCAGCCTTGCGTTAGCAGTTCAGCCTTGAGGGCCGCGAGCGACCCGGCCCATTGGATCGTGAACGGCTCCTCATAATCGCCGGATAGATCCACCCGCCAGATTGGCAGCGACGCCCAGCCGCCATCCTGCCAGGCGGTCATGCCCATATGTTCGACCGGTTGGAGCACCGCGTAGCGCCGCATATCGGCGGCATGGGAAGTTGCGATATGCAGGCTTCCCGCGGCAAGCAGCGCGACAAGGCTGAGCCCCGCCAACCCGCCGGCCCGCACGTTGCGCCTGGCGTGCTGCAAATACACAATGCCGAGCAGGGCGGTCCACGCCGTGCCAAAGGCTAGGCCGGCCGTCACATCCGAGAGCCAGTGCGCACCAAGATAGAGGCGCGAGAAAGCGATGGCGCTGACCAGCGAGACCGCGGCGAGCGTCACGGCCACGCGGGCACGGGCGCCAACCTCGCGGCAGATCAACACGACTAGAAAACCGAACAGCGCCGTGCTGACGGCCGCATGGCTGCTCGGGAAGGAATAGGCGCTCCAACCTTGATAAAGCGCCCCCGGTCTCGCCTGATGCAGCGTCGCCTTCAGCAGCACCGTGAAGATACTGGCGCCGGCAACGGCGGCCACCCCATAGAGCGCCGCCCGCCAGGCGCGCTGCCAGACCAGCCAGGCCAGCACGGCCAGGCTGACGGGCACGATCACGCTGGCATTGCCCAATTCGGTGATCGCCACCATCACCTGATCCACCACCGGCACGCGCAGCGATTGCAGCAGGTGAAACACGGCCCGGTCAGCGTGCACCAACGGGTCCCCGGCGATGACGTCCTGCAACACCC
>DAOMCN010000134.1:0-5968 GCA_035427885.1 Acidocella sp.
CGGCGCTGGTGAGTTCGGCGCGCAGTTCGGCGGTTTCCTCCGCGAGTTTGTCCAACACGGCTTCGGCATTTGGCCAGTCAAATTTGACCCGTGCGGCGCGGGCGGTGAGTTTTTGCGCACGCGCCAGGGCGGGCAGGGTTTGGGCGACGCCGTCGAGCACGCCGGACTCGGCGCGCGATAGGCGCTCTTGCGCTTTTTGCGCTTCCCAGGCGGAGGTTTGAGTAGTAGCGTCGCGCGCGGCGGCGTCTCCGAAGACATGCGGGTGGCGGCGAATCATTTTGTCGGTGATCGTGTTCGCGACATCATCGAAATTAAACCAGCCGCGCTCTTGTGCCATGCGGGCGTGGTACACAACCTGGAACAACAGGTCCCCCAACTCGTCCTTGAGGTGTTCGGGCTCGCCCGAGGCGATGGCGGCCTGGACCTCGTAGGCTTCCTCAATGGTATAGGGCGCGATGGTGACAAAATCCTGGACCTTGTCCCAGGGGCAGCCGGTATCGGGGTGGCGCAGGGCGGCCATGACGTTGATGAGTGCCGCAATCGGTGCTTCGGTGGTCATGCGTTCAGTGTAAATTCGGGAGCGGAAAATGACCAGTGCCTATGAATTCAGTTTCGAGACACTACAAGGCCAGCCTTATCCGCTGAAAGCGCTGACGGGCAGGCCGCTGATGGTGGTCAATACCGCGAGCGAGTGCGGGTTTACGCCGCAATATGCTGGGTTGCAGGCCCTGTGGAAGCAGTTTTCCGGGGCGGGGCTCGTGGTTGTCGGCGTGCCGTGCAATGATTTCGGCGCGCAGGAGCCGGGGAATAGCGAGGAGATTGCGCAGTTCTGCACGGTTAATTATGGCGTTGAATTTCCGATGATGCGCAAGGTGCATGTCACCGGCCCGAACGCGCATCCATTTTTTGAATGGGTGGTCGAGGAGGCGGGGATATTGGCGAAGCCGCGTTGGAATTTTTTCAAGTATCTCGTCAACACGAAGGGCGAGCTGGAGGAATGGTACACCAGCATGACTAAGCCGGATTCGGACAAGGTTACCGCAGCAATTCAGAAATTGCTTTACAAATAATGTCCTGCATCTCGACGGAGAGTTCGTAGCGGTCGAGTTCTTCCAGGCTGGCCCAGGCGGTTTGGGTGACATCATCGCCGGGGGCGGCGTCGCCGTCGAGATAGGGGGCGGCGAAGTCGAGGATGGTGTAGTGGTATTTGATCCGGCCTTGCGCGTCGTAATGGATCGAGTCTGCATGGGCGATCAGGGTCAGTTCGCCGCAAGTCAGACCGGTTTCTTCCAGGAGTTCACGCCGGGCGCAGGCTTGGGCGGTCTCGCCCAGCTCCTGTTTGCCGCCGGGCAGGGACCACAGGCCAAGGCCCGGCGGTTTGCCCCGGCGGATCAGCAGGATTTGCGCGCCGCGCAGGAGAATGACGCCGATGCCGATCAGCGGGTGGGTGGGGTAGGTTCTCATCCAGCGCGCACGGTTTGGATCGCCTCCTTCTGGTCGAAGAGATTGAGCAGGATACGCACGGCCTCACCGCGCTTGGTCTCTAATTTGGGGTCTCGTTGCAAGAGTAAAATAGCGTCCTGGCGCGCCATGTCGAGAAGTTTGTCGTGTTTTTCGGGATCGGCGAGGAGGTAACCGGGCAGGCCGGATTGTTTGGTACCGAGATAGTCGCCAGCGCCACGTTGGCGAAAATCCTCGTCGGCGATGATAAAGCCGTCTTCGGTGTCGCGCAGCAGGGAGAGGCGCTTGCGCGCGGGGGCGGCGATTTTGTCGTCGTGCAGGAGCAGGCAGAAACTTTTGGCCTGGCCACGGCCGATGCGGCCGCGCAACTGGTGGAGCTGGGCGAGGCCAAAACGTTCCGCGTGTTCGATAACCATGACATTCGCCTCCGGTACGTCCATGCCGACTTCGATCACCGTGGTGGCGACGAGAATTTTGCTGGTACCCTCTGAGAAGTTTTTCAGCGCGGCGTCGCGCGTCGCGCTGTCCTGCTGGCCGTGGGCGAGGGCGACCTGGGCGCCGAATCGCTGACGCAGGATGCCGTAGCGGATTTCCGTTGCGGTCAGATCCAGGGTCTCCGACTCCGTGACCAACGGGCAGACCCAATAGACGCGCCCACCTGCGGCGAGCGCGCGCGCTATCGCCTCCAGCACTTTTTCCAGATCGGAGAGTTTATGCAGGGTTGTGGTGACGGGTTGGCGGCCTGCGGGTTTTTCGGGGATGCGGGAGATGTCCATCTCGGCCCAATGGGTCAGCAACAGGGTGCGCGGGATCGGGGTTGCCGTCATCACAAGAAGGTCCGTAGCATCGCCTTTGGCGCTGAGGGCGAGTCGTTGATCGACGCCGAAACGATGTTGTTCGTCGATGACGGCGAGGCCAAGGTTTTTGAAGGCGACGTGTTTCTGGAAGATGGCGTGGGTGCCGATGACGATGGGCAGTTCACCCGATTCCAGCGCCTTGAGGATGGCGGTGCGCTCGCGGCCCTTGATGTTGCCGGTAAGCAGGGCGACCGGCACGGGGGAGAGTTTCTGGAAGGTGGCGTAATGCTGCTTGGCGAGGATTTCGGTCGGGGCGAGCAGGGCGGCCTGGGTTCCCGCCTCAACGGCGCGCAGCATGGCGAGCAGGGCGATCAGGGTTTTGCCCGAGCCGACATCGCCCTGCAGCAGGCGGAGCATCTGGTGCGGGGCGGCAAGGTCGGCGTCGATCTCCTTGAGCGCCTGGAACTGGCTTGCGGTTGGGGCAAAGCCGAACCGCCGGAGCGCCTCGGCGCGCAGGGTGCCGGTGCCGAGCAGGGCGCGGCCAGCGCGTTTGTGGCGCCGGGCGCGTACGATGGCGAAGGTGATCTGGCGGGCAAGCAGTTCATCATAAGCGAGGCGCTCGGCGGGTTTGTCGTCCGGGATTTCCTCGGGCGCGTGCAGGGCGCGCAGGGCGGCGGCGAAGCCGGGCCAGGCGCGGCGGGCGAGGACGGTGGGGTCGTGCCATTCAGGCAACTCGGGCAGGCGGGCGAGCGCACCGAGGGCGGCGCGGCGCATGATGCGCGGTACGATGCCCGCGGTCAGCGGCCAGATCGGTTCGATCCAGGGGAAGTTGCGCGGCTGGAGCTGGGAGATGACGTAGTCCGGGTGCGGCATGACGAGTTGGTCCGCGAATTTTTCGAGCTTGCCCGAGACCAGGAGCTTCGCGCCAATGGGGAATTGGACCAGCCGGGCGGCGTGGAAGAGAACGATTTCGGCAAAGCCGGTGTCGTCGCCGATGATGACGCGGTGCGGTTGGGATTTGCGCGCGGGCGACTCGTGGCGGATGACCTCGACCTGGAGGGTGGCCAGCGTGCCGGGTTTGGCGTCGTGGATTTTCGGGGTGGGCCGGCGATCCAGGAAGTCCGCCGGCAGGTGGAAGAGGACGTCGCGCACCGTATTGCCGCCGACGAGGCGGGCCATCAGCGCCGACAGCCGCTCGCCCAGGCCGGGGAGGGAGGAGACGGGCGCGCGCAGGGGGAGAAGAATTTCAAGGCTCACATGCTGACTCTTGGCCAAAGCAGCCCTATACCGCAACCCAATATGACAGAGTTCGAGAACGCGGAGCCTAAGCCCCTGGACAACCGCCGCCGCCGGTTGATTTTTCGCGCCCAGCACCGGGGCACGTATGAGAACGATTTGCTCATCGGAGACTTCGTCGTGGCGCGAATCGCGGGTATGTCCGAGGTCGAACTCGACGAGATCGAGGCCGTGATGGAATTCCCCGACGCGGAGCTGGCCGATTGGCTGACCGGACGCAAGCCCATCCCGGCACATGCTGATAGCCCGATGCTGCGGCGCATACGCGAGGCGGCGCTTAACCGATGATCCCGGTTTACGGCGTCCCCGAGGGCGTTGACGCGCTGGCGCTGGTGCGCCGCCTGGGCGAACAGGACGGGCCGGTGCTGCATATCTCCCGCGACGATACGCGGCTCGCGGCGCTGGCGGAGGAGATTGGGTTTTTCGGGCCGGAGATCGAGGTCATCAGCTTGCCCGCCTGGGATTGCCTGCCCTATGACCGGGTTTCGCCCAACGGGGCGATTATCGCCGAGCGAATCGCGGCGCTGAGCCGGTTGCAGGCATCGCCGGGTAAGAAGCGCATTGTGCTGACCACGGTGAACGCGGCGCTGCAGAAGGTCACGCCGCGCGCGGCCCTCGCCGGGGCGGGGATGCGCCTGACTGTGGGCGATAGCGTGGCGCTCGACGATCTTGCGGCGTTTCTCGACGCGGATGGGTATAACCGCACCGGGACGGTGATGGAGCCAGGCGAGTTCAGCTTGCGCGGCGGGATTCTGGACGTGTTTCCCGCGGGAGAGGCCGCACCCGTACGGTTAGATTTGTTCGGCGACACAATCGAGAGCATCCGTCGCTTCGACCCGGAGACGCAGCGTAGCGGGGAGGTCGTAAAGGTCCTGGATTTTCATCCCGCCTCCGAGATGGCCTTCGATACGGCGGCGGTGGCGCGCTTCCGTACGGCGTGGCGCGAGATTTTTGGCCCCGGCGCGGTCGAGGACCCGCTCTATCAATCAGTCAGCGCGGGGCATCGGCATCCGGGGCTGGAGCATTACGCGCCGCTTTTTGCTGAGGGCATGGAGACGGTGTTCGACTATGTGCCGGGCGCGTCTGTCAGCCTCGACCATCAGGCCGATGGCGCGGTTGAGGCGCGGCTTGAGCTGGTGGCGGATCATTTTGCCGAGCGCCGCGCCCCGGCGCGTTCGGGCGAGCAGCCGTACCGGCCGATTCCGCCGGGGATGCTCTATCTCGACCGCGAGGGCTGGGAGGCGCTGCTGGCGCGCGGGCCATGTTTCGAGTTTTCGCCTTTTGCCCGGCCTGAGGGCGCGCAGGGGGTGGATTTTGGTGGACGGCCTGCGCCGATCCTGGCAGGGCAGGGGTTAGCGGCGTTCGAGGCTTTTGCTGAGTTGCGGGCTAAATGGGCGGCTTCCGGGCGCAGGATCGTGCTGGCGGCGTGGAGTGCGGGGTCTCGCGAGCGCCTGACGCTGATGCTGCGCGAGGCGGGGATCAAGGATGTGCGCGCCATCGCCAATGCAGACGAGGCGCGGGCTTTGCCGTCTGGCTGCGTGGCGCTCGCGGTGCTGGGGATTGAGCGCGGGTTTCTGCTCGACCGGATGGCGTTGGTGGCCGAGCAGGATCTGCTGGGTAGCCGCATCGCCAGACCGCCCAAGCGGCGCAAGCGGGCGGATCAGTTTATCGCCGATGCCACCGAAATCGCCGAGGGTGACCTCGTGGTGCATCAGGACCACGGGATTGGGCGCTATGACGGGCTTGAGACTGTTACGGTCAACGGCGCGGCGCATGACTGCTTGCGGCTGCTCTATGATGGCGGGGACAAGCTGTTTCTGCCGGTCGAGAATATCGATCTGCTCTCGCGTTTTGGGCAGGAGACGGATGGGGTTTCGCTGGATAAGCTGGGCGGGGCATCGTGGCAGGCGCGCAAGGCCAAGGCGAAGCACCGCATTCAGGATATGGCCGCCGGGCTGATCCGCATCGCCGCCGAGCGGCAGATGCACGAAGCGCCGTTGCTGGCCGCCGACGAGGGGGCGTTCACCGAGTTCTGCGCGCGCTTCCCTTATACCGAGACGGAAGACCAGGCCAAGGCCGTTGCCGATGTGCTGGAGGATTTCGCCGCCGGTAAACCGATGGACCGGCTAGTTTGCGGCGATGTCGGATTTGGCAAGACCGAGGTGGCGCTGCGGGCGGCGTTTGTTGCGGCGATGGCGGGCACGCAGGTCGCTGTCGTGGTGCCGACGACGCTGCTGGCGCGCCAGCACTACCGGGTGTTCTCGGCGCGCTTTGCGGGGCTGCCGGTCAAGGTGGCGCAGCTCTCACGTATGGTCACGGCCAAGGAGGCTGCCGCCGTGCGCGCCGGGCTGGCGGATGGGAGCATTTCCATCGTCATCGGTACCCATGCAGTGATGGCTAAAGCGGTGACGTTC
>DAOMCN010000135.1:0-2998 GCA_035427885.1 Acidocella sp.
GGGCGGGTATCGTTCTGGCCATCCGCAGCCTCTGAGCGAGTGAGGCAAGCAGCGCTTTTTTGAAAAAAAGCGCGGAAAAAACTTTTGTCTATGCTCGCGCATGGGCGTTGGCGGCGTCACAGCGTTGACCCATAAGAGCAAATGTCTTTTTGCTTCATTTTTTACAGAAAAAGAAGCGCTTCCTACCCCTTCTACTTCCGCGTCTGATCGATCGTGGTGCCGTCCGCATCGAACCGATAGGTCCGGTCTGCATCCGGCGTCAGATACAGCAAATCATCCGGCTGATAACGATGCTCGCCGAACAGCCGCACCGTGATCAGCCCTGCCCGCTCGACATCGAGATACAGCATGGTGTCCGCGCCTAAATGCTCGGCATGGGTCACCCGCCCGCGCCATGCGCCGCGCTGCGGATCGATGCCGATATGCTCGGGTCGCACGCCGATCGTCGTCGCGTCCGAGCGGCCCACAGCCTCCGCCCTGATGAAATTCATCATCGGCGAACCGATGAATCCGGCGACGAACATATTGGCCGGCGCGTTGTAAAGGCCCATCGGCGAGCCGATCTGCTCGATCCGCCCGTTGTTCAGCACCACGATCTTCTCGGCCAGCGTCATCGCCTCGACCTGGTCATGGGTGACATAGATCATCGTCGCCTTCAGCGTGCGGTGCAGGCGCGCGATTTCGAGACGCGTGTTCACCCGCAATGCCGCATCCAGATTGGAGAGCGGTTCATCGAACAGGAAGAGCTTCGGATTGCGCACGATCGCCCGTCCGATCGCGACACGCTGGCGCTGCCCGCCCGAAAGATCCGCCGGCTTGCGTTCGAGATACGGATCGAGCGATAGCATGGAGGATGCCGTCGCGACCGCCGCGGTAACCCTGGCGGCATCGGCACCCTCGTGCTTGAGCCCGAGCCCCATATTGTTGCGGACGGAAAGATGCGGATAGAGCGCATAGCTCTGGAACACCATGGCGATCCCGCGCTTGGCCGGCAGCACGGTGCTGACATCCCGCCCATCGATGATGACAGCGCCGGAGGTTGCATCTTCCAGACCGGCGATGACCCGCAGGAGCGTGGATTTTCCGCAGCCGGAGGGGCCGACGAACACGACGAACTCGCCCTCGCCGACCTCGAGGTCGATGCCGCGCAGAACCTCGACGGCGCCGAAGGATTTTTTAATGTTGTTGAGTGTCAGCGATCCCAATTTATTTTCCCGCCTCCTCGTTCAGCATGACCGGTTGCCCTGTGTGGATGCTGCGATCCGCCGCCAGCGCGATCCGCAGCGACCGCACGGCGTCGTCCGTATGCCGCGTTAAATCCCGGTCGTTCAGAATGGCATCTAGCAGAAAGGCCTGCTCACGATCACACAGCGCCTGATGGTCCGGCTCGCCCGTCATGTCCAGAATTTCGTCCGCATGGAGAAATGCCCCGTCCGCCCCGATGGCCGCGTGATGGAGACGGATTTTGGCTGTGCGCGTATGCGTGCCGAGATCATCCGAGCGCGCCGCCTCGTCCATTACGATCGAGACGCTGCCGCGCGGCGAGATCACGTCCTTCACGAAAAACGCCGATTGCGACATCATCGGTCCCCAGCCTGCCTCGTACCAGCCAACCGAACCATCCTCGAACATCACCTGCAGATGCCCGTAATTATACATATCTGTGGCGATTTCGTCGCTCAGCCGCAGGCCCATGCCGCGGACCTGCACCGGGCTCGCATCGGTGATCTGGCACATCACGTCGAGATAATGCACGCCGCAATCGACCAGCGGCGAGGTCGAGCGCATCAGGCTTTTATGTACCTCCCAGCTCCGCCCGGCGGATTGCTGATTCAGATTCATCCGGAACACGTAGGGGCCGCCAAGAGCGCGGGCCCGCTCGATCAGGGTGATCCAGGACGGGTGATGCCGCAGGATGTAGCCGATGACCAGCTTGCGCCGGTGCGCGCGCGCCGCCGCAACCACGCGCTCGGCCTCGGCGACCGTCGCGGCGAGTGGCTTTTCGACAAAGACATGCGCCCCCATCTCCAGCGCACGGATGGCGTAGGCGGCGTGGCTCTCGGTATAGGTGCAGACGGAAACAACATCCGGACGCAGCGCCTGCAAGGCCGCCTCGAAATCCTGATACATGCGATGTCCACGCAACGCCGCCGGCAGCTCCGGCCGCGAACGGTTGACCAGCCCGACGATCTCGAAGCCAGGATTTTGCTGGTAGGCGAGCGCGTGGCTCGTACCCATGGCGCCGAGCCCGGCCACCAGCACGCGCAGCTTCGGCGCGCCCTCGCCGCTCATTTGACCGCACCGGAGGTGATGCCACGGATCATCTGGCGTGAAAAGATAAGATAGAGCACCAGCACCGGCAGGATCGCCAGCGACAGCCCGGCAAGCACCGCATTCCAGTTGGTCACGAACTCGCCGATGAACATCTGCGCGCCCAGCGTCACCGTCTTGGTTGCATCCGAAGGTGCCAGGATCATCGGGAACCAGAGATCGTTCCAGATCGGGATCATGGTAAACACCGCGACCGTCGCCATTGCCGGCCGGACCAGCGGCAGAACCAGCCGGAAGAAAATGCGGTATTCGCTCAACCCGTCGATTCTACCAGCATTCTTCAAATCATCGGAAATCTGGCGCATGAATTCCGATAGGATGAAAATCGCCAGCGGCAGGCCTTGCGCGGTATAGACCAGGATCAATGCGAGCAGCGTGTTGACCAGCCCGGTCGCGACCATCAGCTGCAGGATCGTAATGGTGCCTAAGCGGATCGGGATCATGATGCCGATTGCAAGATAGAGCCCCATGAGCGCATTGCCGCGGAACCGGTATTCCGACAGGGCGAAGGCCGCCATGGCGCCGAATAGCAGCACCAAGCACAGCGAGGCCAACGTGACGATCAGGCTGTTGCCGAAATAGACCGCGAAATGGCCCTCCGACAGCACGGTCTGGAATCCCACCAGCGAGAAGGACCCGGAGCCCGGCAGCGCGAGCGGTGCGTCGA
>DAOMCN010000135.1:3008-5937 GCA_035427885.1 Acidocella sp.
TGCTCTGTTAGAGGCAAGAGCTGGAAACGTGGTGATGGCGCGACGGGTCTTGAACGCGTTGACGACGATGACGAAGACCGGAAACAGCGCGATGATGGTGTAGAGTGCGAGCGGCACATGCACGCCGGCCGCCCGCAATACGGAGGTATTGGATTTTCGGTTCATCCCCCGTATTCCCTAGAGCTGATACCGGCGCAGGCGCCGCTGCACGGTGAAGAAATACAGGCACACGCCGGCCAGGATGATGAGGAACATCGCGGTCGCGACGGCCGAGCCCATATACGGGTCACCGGCCTGCAGCTGGAATCCGAAGAAGGTCCGGTACAGGAACGTGCCCAAGATATCGGTCGAAAAATTCGGCCCGGCAAGCGCTCCCTGACTGACATAGATCAGGTCAAAAGCATTGAAATTTCCGACGAAGGTCAGGATCGAGATGATGCCGATCATCGGGAGGATCAGCGGCAGCTTGATCTTCCAGAACTGTGCTAAGCCGACGATGCCGTCGCATTCGGCGGCCTCCAGCACCTCCTCGGGGATCGAGAGCAACGCGGCGTAGATCAGCATCATCGGAATCCCGATGAACTGCCAGACCGAAATCAGCGCCAGCGCCGTCAACGCGGTGCCGGGCTCGCCGAGCCAGGGCGCGAACAAGGATTGCAGCCCGATGAAGGAGAGCAGATGCGGCGCGATGCCCCAGAGCGGGCTTAAGATCAGCTCCCAGGTGAAGCCGACGATCACGAAAGACAGAATCGTGGGGACGAAGATCGCGGTGCGGTAAAAGGCGCGAAACCGCAAACGTTTGCTCGACAGCAAGGCGGCAAGCCCGATGCCGATCGGGTTCTGCACGCACATATTGACGACGAAGAACCAGACATTGTTGCGCAGCGCATTCCAGAAATGGCCGGACCAGTTGGGATCGGTCAGCAGCGTCCGGAAATTGCCGAGCCCGACGAAATGCACGGCACCGCCCGAGCTTGCGAACAGCGATTGCTGCAGCGTCGCGAACAGCGGCAGCACCAGAATGGCGGTATAGACCAGCACCGCCGGGGCCAGAAATACCGCAATATGCGCGCGTCGGATTGCCCTACTGCCCGGTGCGATCGTCATCATCCCGCCTCATGCGTGCATCGTTCGAGACAAGGCCGCAGCCCGAGCCGAGCTGCGGCCTTACCCTGTTAGCGTATTATTTCTTCTGCTGCGGCGGATACCAGCTTGCCAGGTCCGCCTGCAGTTCGCTCGCCGCCTGTTCTGGCGTCTTGGTGCCGTTGATCACCGCGGCGGAGGCGCCCCAGAGCGCATTTTCAAGGTTCGGCGTGCCGCGCGAGAGGAACTGGTAGGTAAAGCGGATCGTCGATTTGCACTCCGACCGCCAGCTCAGGAACTCCCGCGCCAGCGGGTCCTTGATATCGATCTTGGCATTGCTCAGCGGGAAGAAGCCTGGCAGCGCATTGGTGTAGATCTGCGCGAATTCCGGCGAGGCGACCCATTCCAGGAATTTCCGCGCCGCCTTCGGGTGTTTAGTTTTGGCGTTCATCCCGAGCGCGTGGTCCGGCTGGTCGGAGATATAGCACTGGTCCCCTGCGGCCGGCACCGGCGGTGGAAACGCGCCCATCTTGAAGTCGGCCTGTTGCTCGAAGTTCGGAATCTCCCAAGACCCGGCAGGATAGATTGCCGCGCGGCCAAGCGTGAACATGTTCTGGCTATCGGCATAGGACTGCGCCTGGTAGCCGGACCCCATATACGGCCCCCATTTGGCCAGCACCTCGAACGGCTTCACGAATTGCGGATTGGTGAGCTTCTCGCTCCCCGCGATGATCGCCTTGCGGCCCTGCTCGCCGTGCCAGTAATCCGGCCCGATATTCTCGTAGCCCATGGTCGCGGCTTCCCACTGGTCCTTCGTACCCATCGCCAGCGGCACGTATTTGCCGTTTTGCTTGATCTTCTGCAGCAAGGCGAAGAATTCCGGCTCGGTTTTCGGCACCGTCAGGTGCAGCGCGTCAAAGATCGCCTTGTTGTAGATGAAGCCGTGGATCACCGCCGCCATCGGCACGCAGAACGTGGTTTTCGCGTTGTCGGTCTGCCAGGCGAGCTTTGCGGTCTCGCTGAAATTGCTCATGCCCTGCAAATTGTCGAGCGGTGCCAGATAGCCCTTTTTGTAGAGCTCGAGCGAGGCATCGAACGGCCGGCAGGTGATCAGGTCGCCCGCCGTCCCGGCGGCGAGCTGCGCGTTTAGCACCGAATTATACTGGGTCGGCGCGGTCGGCTCGAATTTCACCTTGATGCCGGGATTTTCCTTCTCGAAGACCGGGATGATCTTCTGCTGCCAGACCTGCAGATCGTCGTTGCGCCAGCTTTCGATCGTCAGCGTGACGGTCTTCGCCATGGCGGGCGGGCTGAAGCCGAGCATGCCCGATACGACGAGCAGTGAAGCCAAGGTTCGTTTCATGGTCTTGTTCTCCCTTTCAGCGGTTTATGGTTCTCTTCATGGGCGGGGTCGTGGCTTGCAGCGCCTGCAGCGCACGCCGCAGGTCGCCGCCATGCGCGCCGAGCTGCGCGCGCGCGGCGGCGAGATCCGGCGCGCCGGCCGCCAGCAGCGCTGCCGACGGGATGTCAAAGCCGGCCTGCTCCAGGCAATCGGTCGCCAAGGCTGCATCGGCGCCGCTCAGCCGGCCCACGATGCCGACGGCACGATGGCGCAGCTTGAGATTATCCGCCTGCAGATTGACCATCTCGCCGTTCACCACATGCCCGAGATGCGCGGCAGCCAGGGTCGAGAGGATGTTCAGGGCGATTTTCTGGGCGGTTCCGGCAGCCATGCGCGTCGAACCCGCGACCATTTCGGCCCCGGTGGCGAGCGTCACCGGCACATCCGCCGCGTCGAGCAAGGGCGAACCCGGATTATTGACGATGGCGACCGTCCGGGCGCCGC
>DAOMCN010000136.1:0-5911 GCA_035427885.1 Acidocella sp.
CCTGCACTCCGGGTCGCGCGGCGTCGGAAACAAGATCGCCGTGCACTACATCAAGGAAGCACAGCGGCTGTGCCGTGACCGGTGGATCGACCTACCGGATCCGGACCTCGCGTACCTCGTCGAGGGCGACCGGGAGTTCACCGACTACATCCGGGACCTGCGGTGGGCGCAGAAGTTCGCGCTACTCAACCGCGAGGAGATGATGGACCGGTTCGTCGGCGCGGTCGAGCTCGTCGATCAGCAGAACGGCTGGCGGCAAATCCGGGTCGATCGCAGAGAGCAGGGGACGGGCTAGCAGATATTCGCGGGAATAAATATTGGCGGCGATCGATGCCGTCTCCCCAGCTGCTTCCGCCAGCCGGATTGCCATGAGCTGCCGCGCGTGGTCCCATTCATAGGCAGCGCCGGCGAGGTCGAGCCCGTCATAGCATTGCAGCCGCACGAGGCGGCGCCCAAGCCCCGCCGCCAGCACTTTGGCGATCTCGGTCTTGCCGGTCCCAGGTTCGCCCTCGAGAAACAGCGGGCGCTGCATCCTGAGTGCCAGATAGACCGCCGTGGTAAGCGCCGCATCCGCGATATAGCCCTGTGTACTGAGCAGGGCGCCCGTCTCTGTGGTGTTGCCCGGCAGCATCAATGAAAAAATTTTATGAGCGTAATTCCAACCGCGACGACCGCAACACCCGCAGCGATCAGGACGCCGAGCGGCAGCCCGAAATAATGCGGATTGCTTGGGTCGGTATCGTGGTCTTCCCGCACTAAGTGCGCGGCAGGGCGTTCCACCGGAAGATTTCCGGCTGCCGGCTCGGCAACGGCCTCCGGTACAGGCTCTGGCGGTGCCACAATGGCCGCGAAGCGGGTAAAAAAGGTTTCGGCGTATTGCTTGGCCGTGGAGTCGATCAGCCGTGCGCCGAGTTGGGCCATCTTGCCGCCGATCTGGGCATTGACCGTGTAAGACAGGCGCGTTCCGCTTTCATCCGGCAACAGCGCGACTTTCGCGCCTCCCTTCGCAAACCCGGCAACGCCGCCTTGGCCCTCGCCGGAAATCGTGTATCCGTTCGGCGGATCGAGATCGGAGAGTAGAACCTTGCCAGCGAACCGCGCCGCGATCGGACCGAGTTTGACCGCGGCTGTAGCCTTCAGCTCTGTATCCGATACCTTCTCAACGGTCTCACAGCCGGGGATGCAGGATTTCAGGACCTCGGGGTCGTTCAGCGCCGCCCACACCTTTTCGCGGGGTGCTTCGATAAGACGTTCGCCTGACATGTCCATGAAAAACGGGCTCCTGAATGCTTTTTCATAGCGTATCGGGCTTGGGCTGATGGGGCAACTCGTCCAGGCGATCCCCTTCGCGGGGGTTTTGCTGAGTTTTGCGGTGTTTCCCGGGCTCTTCCCCCGGCTCTGGCACCGGCGCATGGCTGCCATTATAGGAAGCTTTGTGGCCTTGTATTTGGCGCTCAACGCCTCTGTCAGTAGCGCCGACCACGCGATCGCTGAGCTTTGGCAGGTCACTTTGGCCGAATTTCTACCCTTCATCCTGCTCTTACTGGCACTCTATGCCTTGGGCGGTGGCATTGGAATCAAGGGGGGGCCTTGGGGGCGGCCGGCCGGAAATTGTTTGCTCCTAGTCATAGGGAGTTTCCTGGCCTCGATCATGGGGACAATCGGTGCCTCTCTGTTGTTGATCCATCCCCTACTGGCGGCGAACGCACATCGACGTGAGACTAGGCATCTCGTGCTTGCCTTCATTATTCTTATAGGCAACGCGGGGGGCGCACTGTCGCCCCTCGGAGACCCACCCTTGCTTGTCGGATTTCTCCGAGGGGTGCCGTTCCTATGGCCGCTCTTGCATCTCTGGGGGCCACTGCTTTTGCTTGCAGTTCCGGTATTGGCGCTGTGCACCGCGATCGACTTTTATCTGGCGCGCCGCGAACCAAGCCCGAGGCTACAACCATTTCGCATCCGCGGCCGTGTAAACATCACGCTCCTGGTCCTGCTCTGCGCGGTGATCCCACTCGAAGGCGTTTGGCATCCGGGTGACGTGGAGATGCTTGGCGCCCGTATCGCCGGCGAGCACTTGGCCGTGATGCTTCTTGAAGTCGGCTGTATCAGCCTTTCCGAATGGCGCACGCCGCGCGCGATTCGCAACCAGAACCGCTTCGCCTGGAGTGCGATGCGGGAGATCATCATCTTGTTCTTCGCGGTATTCGCTACGATCGCTCCGGCGTTTCGGTTGCTCCAGTCCGCGCATCTGGCGCCGATGCCGCTGGCCTGGTTTTGGGCGTCTGGCATTGCTTCCGCGGTGCTGGATGCGGCACCGACCTATCTGGTGTTTTTCCAGGCGGCGGGCGGCGATGCCGCTGCTTTAATCAAGCCACCAGCCCATCTGCTCAGCGCACTCGCCGCCGGTTCGGTGTTTTTCGGTCCGGTGACCTATCTCGGGAATGCACCAAATCTGATGATCCGCGCGATCGCCTCCCGTCGTGGGGTGCGGATGCCGGGTTTTTTTTCTTACTCGGGGATCATGATCCTGCTGTTGACGCCGATTTTTGGGCTAATGGGAATACTGTTTTTTTAGGATATCGCGGGAGATGGGAAAGCTTCCCTCTCTCAAGAAAAAGAAGCAAAAGTTTTTTGTGTTTCACGGGCGTAGGGAAACGGCGCCGTCGGATCCTCTGACCCTGCATTCCTGAGTTTTGCAATATTAAAAACGCGCCCGCCTACGCATGTGGACGTGAAGCGAGCTTATGAAATCCGGCCTCCGCGGGCGGCTGGGCGTTTGCATCCGTGATACTTTTGACAGAGGCCAATGGCGGCCCCCGCCGGCATGTCCGCAGGCACTCCTCGACGGCACTGGTTTCCCCGGCAATCAGGGCTTCGACCTGATCATGCCCGATATTGCGGACCCAGCCGGCAAGTCCAAGGCGATGTGCTTCGCCGGCCAGCCAGTCACGAAACCCGACGCCCTGGACCCGTCCCGTAATAATCAAATGAGTCGCCTTCATGACTGCACAGCATCATGAAATGGTAGGCGTCCGCAACCTCTTTGGCGATCGCATGACGGCGCGCGATCGCCGCTTGGTCGGCCCCCCATCGCGCTTCCTGCCAAGTTTCGTCGAGCGCAGCCACTTCGCAGGCGACGTCGGGTGAGAGTTCGCGAGCCGCAACGGCAAGTCCAAGCACCAGACTGCCCAGGCCAGGCACAATGACGCCAAGTCCGGCTAGCTGAAATTCGTCCATGGACGCGATATGGGCACCGAAACATGCGGCAGCTTCGGTCGGCTGCCCGATCGGCAGTACGCCATGGGTGAACCGAAGCGCTGCACCAAGCCGGGATTGTGCCCACCGTAGCCATGGATCCCACGCCCGTCCTTCGGCAGCCGCCAGCTCCGGGTCCTCCGCCCGGTAGCAGAGAAGATCGTTTACTCCATAACGTATGAGCGCCTCGACGATCCCAGCCCGCTGCGGCGCAATACGCTCAATCGCGGTTCCGGCGAGTTGCGTCAGCGGCAGGTCGGCCGGTGCGAAATCCTCCTTCGCGACATTCCATTCCATTGCAATCCCGTTTGCGAGTGCTGCGAATCGGACTGCGAGCGCGCTGCCATTCGGAAGGCGAACTGGCTTCCCATCCAGGGCCACGCCGTATTTCGCGCCGGTCTGAACGACGGTCGCCCCCGACCAAAATCGCCTCATTGTCCGAGCAGCGCTTTCAACAGATCCTTCGGTTGCGATGGAGCCGATGTATTACCCGGCTGGGCGGCCGTCATCGGCGGCGCCGCCGGACCGGAGCCACCCAGCCGGGCAAGCTTCAGTGCCGCCGGACAGATATCGGTTTGCTGTTCCAACCCCAGCATGGCGGCGGCCTTGCCGAGCACCGTGGTTTTGCCGAATGCCACCTGCGCGGCGCTGACGGTCAGGCCGGCAGCGTCCCTTGCCGCCGCTTTCAGCGCACCCGAAGGGGCCACGGAGACCTTCGGCGTTGCAAACGGGCCGTCGACCTGCACCGGTACACTGACTTCCGTGCCGGCAACCTGCATCTGTGGCCTTAGCACCAGAGCGAGCGTGTCGGACGCAAGATTGACCTTACCGCCGCCCTGCAATAGCAGCCGGCTTGTATCCAGCGTTAAGGCGCGAACCGTGCCGATGCCGTGCTCGGCATCGACCCGCAGCGCCATGCAGCGGACAGGCACCGGACCTTGCGCGCCGGCGAGGTCGGCAGGCAGTCCGACAGCCGTCAGTATCGCGCCGAACATCTCTACGATGACGCGCCCGTCGACTGTCCCATTGACCAAGGCAAGCCCAAGCTGTCCTGAAAGGCCGGCGGCGAGCTCCTGCAAATCGTTACCTTTGCCCTTTCCATGAATTTGAAGCTGCGCCGTCCCTTGTGCCGTCCCGACGATGCCGAAGGCCTGCAGGAGCGGACCGAGCGCCAAGGCCGGCGCCGTGAGATCGAACGTCGCGGCGGGGGGCGACGCTCCGGTATCAAGGCTGACGCTGGCATCGATGCTCCCGCCCGGAAGCTGAGCATGCAGGGGGGCGAGTTTAAGGACGCCGTTGGCCAGTACCGCGTGACCCTGCAGCGCGGCGTAGGTTGCGTGGTTCCAGACCAGGGTATCGGCGGCCAGTTCGATGTTCGCGGTGGCGCGCCGCAGCAGTCCGAGTGGAAATGTCCTCAGCATGAACGATGGCGCCGGTGGCGCCTGGTCCGGCGCAAGGCTGCCGGCGGCTGGCGCGGCGGCGTGCGTCGCCTGGGGAAATGCAGCAAGCAATGGATCGAGCTCGATCTTGGAAGCCTGCAATGCGGCGTCCAGCGTAGGGTTAGCGCCGAGATACAGATCCGCAACGCCGCCAAATGCTGCGTGGTCCATACTGAAACTAAGATCATCGAGCCCGATCGCCTTCCGCAATCCAAGCCCGCCCGGGTCGATGATGGCTGTTTTCAGCGCGATGTTGGTCCAATTGGGGAGGGGGAAGGCGACCGCCCCGCCCAATTGTGCGAGGTTCGGAATATTCGCCGACAGGGCCAGTGCTGCGCCGGCAAGCTTTTCAGGCGTCGCGATCGCCCCTTGAAGGTTAAAGTTTGCGGCGCCGATCTGCGCGGAGAATGTCACCGGATAATTGACTTGCGGCGGCATGCTCGCCGGCAGCCAGGCGCGGGGCAAAAGGGCCTGCAACGGCCCGATCGACCCGTGGAGTGAGAACACGGACTGATTGAGCTGGCCATTCCCGGCGATCGTAACCGGTTGGTCCAGTGAAGCCATTCGTACCGACAACGCTTTCAGCTGAAGCCCTGGCCCGACCGTCGCGAGATCTGACGTACCGGCCTGAATAGAGAGATCGTCGATCGCGGGCACCACGGAACGCTGGTCGACAATGCGGGCGTGCAGTGACAGGTTTTGTAACGGCGGGGGTTGCCACCCTCTGAACCATGACGGCGGCAGTAGTGCCAGCAACGGCGCCAGATTTTGGATGGCGGCAGAGACGGTCAGATCATAGCCTTCGCCGCGGCGAGGATGGGAGATAGCGCCATTGACCTGGACGGTCGCTCCGCCGAGTTTCACGGCGAGATCGAGCGGCCAGTTACCCGCGCCGATGCCCGACAACCGTGCAACCGAACCGACCGTGCCAGAAAGATCGAATGGCGTATTCGCGACGGTCGCTTGGGCTGCAAGATGCAAAGGAGCGGTTAGCGAAATGGCTTTACCGGTCGCTTGCGGGATGGCGATTAGCAGGGGGCGTTGTGCTCCGAGGTCTTTGATCGTCACCAAACCCTGCTCGATTTTCACTGTTTGGATCGCGACCCGGTAGGGGCGTCGTGGACGGCCGGACGAATTACGTGATTGGGCAGGTGCGGCAGCGGCGGGGCTAGGCGGGCGATGCGAAAGGTCGAAATTCCATCTGGCGGCCAGGGGGC
>DAOMCN010000137.1:0-5884 GCA_035427885.1 Acidocella sp.
CAGTCGGGCAAGTGCGTTCATTTCGAACCCCCTCAACTAGTAGACAGCCTGTAGAACGCAGCACCATGCCGCGCCCCCCTGGGCCAAGAGGGGCGGCTTATGAGGCCATCCCCCCCCGGACGCAAGAGGTTTTTTCAGCAAAGTTTGTGACAATTTACTCCGCGGCCTGGGCGTAAGCCTCCAGTGGAGCGCAGGAGCAAACCAGGTTGCGGTCGCCATAGACATTATCCACCCGTTTCACCGGCGGCCAGTATTTCGTGGCCGAGACAAAAGGCAGGGCGAAGGCCGCTTCTTCACGGCTGTAGGCATGGTTCCAGGCGGCGCCTGCGATTTCCTGTGCGGTGTGCGGCGCGTTCTTGAGCGGGTTGTCGTCCTGCGGCCATGTTCCCGCTGCAATACTGGCAATCTCACCCGCGATGGCGATCATGGCGTCGCAGAACCGATCCATCTCGCCTTTGTTCTCGCTCTCGGTTGGCTCGATCATCAGCGTGCCCGCCACTGGCCAGGACATCGTCGGTGCGTGGAAGCCGTAATCGCCCAAACGTTTGGCGATGTCCTCGACCTGGACGCCCGAGGTTGCGGCAAAGCCTCGGCAGTCGATGATGCACTCATGCGCCACCCGCCCGCGCG
Organism: Acidocella sp.; assembly: GCA_035427885.1. Taxonomy (GTDB): domain Bacteria; phylum Pseudomonadota; class Alphaproteobacteria; order Acetobacterales; family Acetobacteraceae; genus Acidocella. The sequence goes on from DAOMCN010000137.1 coordinate 631, forward strand.
CGCCCTGGTAGAGAATCGGGTAATGGCCCTCCAAACGTGCGGCGATGTAGTTGGCGTTCAGGATGGCAACCTTCGTTGCCTGGGTAATTCCCTCCGGCCCCATCAGGCGAATGTAGGCGTAGGGGATCGAGAGGATCAGCGCCGAGCCGAAGGGTGCTGCCGAGACCGGACCGTAGCCGGTTTGCGGCCCGGCGTCCGCGCGCAGCGGGTGGTTGGGCAGGTGGGGCAGCAGATGGGCGGCGACGCCGATCGGTCCAACGCCGGGGCCGCCGCCGCCGTGCGGGATGCAGAACGTCTTGTGCAGGTTGAGATGGCAGACATCCGCGCCGATGGCGGCGGGCGAGGTCAGCCCGACCTGCGCGTTCATGTTCGCGCCGTCCATATAGACCTGCCCCCCCGCGTCATGCACGGCGCGGCAGATGTCGCGGATCGCCTCCTCGAACACGCCATGCGTGCTCGGGTAGGTGATCATCAACGCCGCCAGGCTGGGGCCGTGTTCGGCGATCTTGCGGGCCAGATCATCGACATCGACATTGCCGATCTTGTCGCAGGCGACGACGACGACCCGGTAGCCCGCCATCGTCGCGGAAGCCGGGTTGGTGCCGTGGGCGGAGGCGGGGATCAGGCAGATATCGCGAGCGCCCTGCCCGCGTGCCTCATGCCAGGCGCGGATGGCCAGCAGACCGGCGAATTCACCCTGCGCGCCGGAATTGGGCTGCAGGGAAACTCCGGCAAAGCCGGTCACGGTTTTCAGGAGTTCCGCGAGCTGGTCGATCAACGCCGTGTAGCCGAGGGTCTGGTCCTGCGGCGCGAAGGGGTGGATGTCCGAGAACTCGGGCCAGGAGATTGCCGCCATTTCGGCGCTGGCGTTGAGCTTCATGGTGCAGGAGCCGAGCGGGATCATCGAGCGGTTCAGCGCCACGTCCTTGTCTTCGAGCTTCTTCAGATAGCGCATCATCTCGGTTTCGGAATGACACGAGGAGAACACTGCCTCGGTGCAGAACGGCGAGACGCGCAGCAAGCCTGGTGGCACCGCTGCCGTAGCGTCTTGTGGCGCGGCGCCCAGCACGCGGGCCAGGGCGAACAGCTCGTCGCGCGTTACGGTTTCATCCATGGCGATGGCCACGCCGGCCTCATCCAGGCGGCGGAAATTGAAGCCCGCGGCCAGACCTTCCTGCATCAGCGCGTCGGCGCGGGGGCCCGCCTCGATCGCGATGGTGTCGAAAAACACTGCGTGGCGCAGCGAAAATCCTGAGCGTTGGGCGACATCAGCCAGCATTCGCGCCTGCAGGTTTACCCGCTGGGCGATCCGCTTCAGCCCTTCCGGGCCGTGCCAGACGGCGTAGAACCCGGCCAGCACGGCGAGGAGGACCTGCGCCGTGCAGATGTTGGAGGTTGCTTTTTCGCGCCGGATATGTTGCTCGCGGGTTTGCAGGGCGAGGCGCATCGCGGGACGGCCTGCAGCGTCGATCGAGACGCCGACGAGGCGGCCGGGCATGTGCCGCTTGAACGTGTCGCGCGTGGCGAAATACCCGGCATGCGGGCCGCCAAAGCCCATCGGCACACCGAAACGTTGCGCCGAGCCGACGACGACATCCGCCCCCATCTCGGCGGGCGGCTTCAGCAGCGCCAGCGCCAGCAGGTCCGCGCACACAATCGCCAAGGCCCCGCCCGCTTGCGCCGCCGCGATCTCGGCCGACAGATCGCGGATTTCGCCGCTGCTGCCTGGGTAGTTCAGCACCACAGCGAACGCCTTCAGGGCGGCAAGGGCAGCGGTGTCACCCGGTGCGAAATCCACCAGCTCGAAGCCATGCGGCCAGGCGCGGGTCGCTATGACCGCGCGGGTCTGCGGCAGGACGTCCGCCGCGATCGCGATGATGTTCGATTTGTTCTTGGACATGCCGTGTGCCATCGACACTGCTTCCGCCGCCGCCGTGGCTTCGTCGAGCAGGGAGGCGTTAGCTACCGCCATGCCGGTCAGGCCGCAGATCATCGTCTGGAAATTCAGAATGGCTTCCAGGCGGCCTTGGGAAAGCTCCGCCTGATAGGGCGTGTAGGCCGTGTACCATCCCGGATTTTCCAGCACGTTGCGCAAGATCACCGGCGGCGTCAGCGTGCCGTAGTAGCCCAGGCCGATGAGCGAACGCTTCACCACGTTGCGCCCCGCCAGCGCGCGCAGATCCTGCAACACCGCCGCCTCGCCGATGGCGGGCGGCAGGGCCAGGGCGGCGTTGCTGCGGATGGATTCAGGCACGGTCTGTGCGATCAGATCATCAAGGCTGACCGCGCCGACGCGCTTTAACATCGCGCCGATTTCCGCGCCGTCCGGGCCGATGTGCCGCGCCACGAAGGATGCGTCATCCTCCAGCGCCGCCAGTTGTTCGAGCGCGCTCACGCCAGGCCCTCCAGGAATTTATCGTAGCCCGCCTTGTCCAGCAGATCCGAGACCGCGCCGGGATCAGCCAGGCGCATCCGGAAGAACCAGCCCGCGTCTTCCGGGTCCTTGTTGATCAGCGCCGGGTCTTCGATAATGTCGTTGTTGTTCTCGACGACGGTGCCTTCGAGCGGGGCATAGACGTCTGACGCTGCCTTAACGCTCTCGACCACCGCGCAGGCCTCGTCCTTGGCGACGTTGCGCCCCGGCTCTGGAAGCTCAACGAATACGATATCGCCCAGCGCGTTCTGTGCGTGGGTGGTGATGCCGATGGTGGCGAGACCGTCACGCTCGATGCGGACCCATTCATGCTCTTTGGAGTAGAAAACCTGTGTCATGGAAAAACCTTTCAACGCGCGTAACGGTGGGGAACAAAAGGAAGAGCGGCGACGCTGCCGCGAAGCGGCTTGTCGCGCACGATCAGATCCAGCGGGGTGTGCTCGGCGGCGCAGTCGGCGCGCACGTAGCCCAGGGCGATCGGCTGGTTCAGGGTCGGCGAGAAACAGCCCGAGGTGACATGCCCGACGGACTCGCCCGAGGCATTGTGGATGGACGCGCCTGACCGCGCCGGGGCGCGGCCCTGGAGCTTGATGCCTACCAGTTTTTGCGCGGGGCCTTGTGCCAGGGCGGCGCGCACCGGCTCGGCGCCGAGGAAGTTCCATGCCTCACGGCGCTTCTTGGCGATTGCCCAGTTCAGCCCGGCGGCGATTGGGTTGGTGGTCTCGTCGATATCGTTGCCGTAGAGGCACAGCCCGGCTTCCAGGCGCAGCGAATCGCGCGCACCCAGCCCGGCGGGCACCGCGCCGCGCGACAGTAGCAGCCGCGCCAGAGGTTCCGCATCCGCGCCCGCGCAACCGATCTCGAAGCCGTCCTCGCCGGTGTAACCCGAGCGCGTCACCACGCAGGACAATCCGCCGATGGCAAATTCCGCCGCTTCCATGAATTTCAGCGCCGCACCTTCGGGCAGCAAGGCCGCCGCGCGCGGTCCCTGCAACGCCAGCAAGCCACGTTCAAAATGAGGCGTTACCGCCACGCCATGCGCCGTCAGATGGGCGATGTCGGCGTGTTTGCGCCCGGCGTTGAGGACGAGCTGAATGCGCGAACCGAGGTTGGCCACCATCAGGTCATCGAGGATGCCGCCAGCCGCATTTAGCAGCAGGGTGTAGCGCTGCTTGCCCGGCGCCAAGCCGGAAATATCGCCCGGTACCAGCGCCTCGAAGGCCAGCGGATCGGAAATTTCGGCCTGGCCCATGTGCGAGACATCGAACAGCGCCGCGCCCTCGCGGCAGGCCGTGTGCTCAGCGATGATGCCCGCGTACTGCAGGGGCATCTCATACCCGGCAAACTCGACCATGCGCGCACCCAGTTCCCGGTGCAGCCCATCCAACGGTGTTTTCAACAAATTAACCCCCAAAAACGCAGATCAGCCCCCGCTTTAAGTGCCGGACGAACTGACCCCCCTCTGTTTTTGGGACCTGAGAGATTCGGGCGGTTCGCACCACCCTCGACCCCGTCGGTGCGCCGGCGCATACGCGCCAACGGCTTTCCAGAGTATCCCGTTTGCGCCACGCAGCCCTTTTGCCTGAGCGTTTCCGGGGGCCGGTTGCGCCTTCGGCGGCTCTGGGTTGCCCCAAAGCTCTCTCCTGCGTCCGAATAAGGACGATTGCATAGTGACGCAGGGCACAGGTTTTGCAAAGCTGTTTTATAAGATTTTCTGAAAACAAAGGATAATGGCCCGCATGTCAGAGACGAATCCCCCTGCCCCGGCACTCGTTGTCGAGAATATCCACAAGCGCTTTGGCGAGGTGGAAGTGCTGAAGGGGATCTCAGTTACCGCACATGATCACGATGTGATCGCGATTCTTGGCTCTTCCGGCTCGGGCAAGAGCACCTTCCTGCGCTGTATCAACCTGCTGGAGATGCCTGATCAGGGCATCGTGCGCATTAAGGGCGAGTTGATCGAGATGGTCGAGGGTAAGAAGGCCCGCGGGGCGGCGAATCCAAAGCAGGTCGAGCGGTTGCGCTCGCGACTCGCGATGGTGTTCCAGCAGTTTAATCTCTGGGCGCACATGACCGTGCTGCAAAACGTCATCGAGGCACCGATTCATGTCCTCGGGCTGGATAAGAAAACCGCCATCGCACGCGGCGAGGCGATGCTGGAGAAAGTCGGGCTGTCCAACAAGCTGCACGCCTACCCGGCGCAGCTCTCGGGCGGGCAGCAGCAACGCGTCGCCATTGCGCGCGCGCTGGCGATGGAGCCGGATGTTCTGCTGTTCGATGAGCCGACCTCGGCGCTCGACCCTGAACTCGTCGGCGAGGTGCTCAAGGTGATGCGTGATCTGGCCAAGGAAGGCCGCACCATGCTGGTGGTGACGCATGAGATGGGCTTCGCGCGCGAGGTGGCGAGCCGTGTCATGTTCCTGCACCAAGGGCTGACTGAGGAAGAGGGCAAGCCGCAAGAGATGTTCACCAACCCGCAATCGGCGCGCTTCAAACAGTTCCTGTCCAGTACGCTGAAGCATTGAGAGAGATCATTGCTCCGCGCTCCGGGGCGGTGTTAACCTTCGGATATGGCAGATGATCCGTATAAAATTCTCGGCCTTGCGAAAACCGCCAGCGCGGACGAGATCCGCTTGGCCTATCGCAAGCTCGCGAAAAAACACCACCCAGACCTGAACCCCGGCAACAAGGCCGCAGAGGAGGCGTTCAAGAAGGTCGCCGCGGCGAATGATTTGCTCTCCGACCCGGAGAAGCGCGCCCGTTTTGATAAGGGCGAGATCGACGCCAGCGGCGCCGAGCGTCAGCCGCCGCGCAGTTACC
>DAOMCN010000138.1:0-5884 GCA_035427885.1 Acidocella sp.
GAAGTCGGTTTGGGGCATGATTGTTTTATATCAATCATGCCCCAAATCTTTGCGGATGCGTTGGATGCTTTTCTTGAAAACCCGAGGTTCGGCGCAATGCGGCCTTGTTTTACGCGGCGAGGCTGAGAAGATAGACGCCGCCGCTCAAGGTGGCGATCCAGAAGCTGGCGGGCCAATCTGTTATGTACGACAGCGCGATGCCCGACCAGGCTTGCGTCAGCGCCAGCCCGGCGGCCAGAAACAGGCCTGGGGCAATACGCGTGGTCAGACGCTGCGCAGTGGCGGCGGGACCGATCATCAGGGCGAAAACCAGCAGAACGCCAACAATCTGCGCGCTGGCCGCCGTGGTCAGACCGACGAGGCCCAGAAAGACCAGGCCCAGGAGGCGCAGGTTCACGCCTTTGGCTTCGGCCAGTTCCGGGCTGAGGCTGGCGAAGAGCAAGGGGCGCGAGATGAACCCCAGCACGGCAAGGCAGAGGGTCGCGAGGAAGGCGAGTTCGTAGATTGTTGGCAGGTCCACGCCGAGGACATCGCCAAAGAGTAGGGCTGTCGCCGCGGTCGCGTAGGCGGTAAAAAAATGCAGGAATAACAAGCCGAGGCCAAGCGAGAGGGTCAGGATGACGCCGATGGCGATGTCGCGCTGGGCCAGTTTCTCGCCCAACGCGCCCATTACTATGCCGCCCAGAACGGTGACGCCCAGCATGCCCAACAGCGGCGAGACGCCGAGCAAGACCGCGCCGGTGGCGCCCGCAAAACCGACATGGCTGAGCGCGTGTCCGGCAAAGGCCTGGCCGCGCAGAACAAGGAAATAGCCGACCAAACCGGCCAGCACGGCGACGATACCAGCCGCCGCGAAGGCGTGGCGCATGAAATCATACTCAAGCATGGTTGCACGCACTGTGGTCGTCTGGGCGGTCGGAGAGGACGAAGATTCGCCCGCCCGTGCGCAGGACTTCGATTTCCGCGCCGTAGAGCCGCGATAGGCTGGCGCTGGTGATGACCTTATCAACTGCGCCGAGGGCCGCGTTGCCGCCGGAGAGGTAGAGGACGCGGTCCATGACGCCGAGCAGGGGGTTCACGTCGTGCGCGGCGAAGAGGACGGTCAGGTTGCGCTCTTTTTGCAGCCGCGCGATCAGGGCGATCATCGCGGCCTGGGCGGCGGGGTCGAGGCTGATCAGTGGCTCGTCCAGGAGCAGGAGTTTGGGTGTGCCGAGCAGGGCGGCGGCGAGGAGCAGGCGTTGGCGCTGGCCGCCGGAGAGCTTGGCCAGCGGGCGGCTGGCGAGCGCCAGGCCGTCCACGGCTTCCAGGGCGGCGCTGACTTCCGCGCGCAGGGTCTTGCCGCCCGAGGGCAGGCCAAAATCTGCACCTTGCGCGGCGTTCAACAGCACATCGAATCCGCAGACATTGGCCGACGGCTGGGCGGCGCGGGTTTGCGGCATGTAGCCGATTTCCGGGTTGCCGCGCCGTGCGGGCGCGCCCAGCACGCGTAGTTGCCCTGCGGCAATGGGCTGCAGGCCGAGGATGGTGCGAAACAGGGTGGTTTTACCGGCACCGTTCGGGCCGAGCACGCCGATGAACTCGCCGCGATGGATGGCGAGCGAGATGTCGCGCAGGACGGGTTGGCCGCCGCGCGACACCGTCACGTTTTGGAGGTCGATCATGCGCGCCTGAGTGCCTGATCCACGGCGTCCAGTCCACTGTCCATCCACTGTTGATAGTTTAGCCCCGCAGGTTCCGTTTCGGTGACGCCGATAACGGGCACGTCGTTTTTGCGTGCCAATGCGAGGAGGGTGGCGGTCAGGTCGTCGGTCACCTGGGCGTTGTAGATCAGGGCGCGGACGCGGCGTTGGCGCAGATCGTCCTCGAAGACGGCGACGTCCTTGGGTGCGGGCTCGGTGCCGTTCATGATCGCGGTCTGGAAAGGCTGGTTGAGGACCACAAGTCCCAGCGCCTGCGCCATCAGGCCGAAGACTGGCTCGGTCGCAGTGATTTTTATGCCTGCGTATTTGGCGCGCAGGGCGGCGATCCGGGCTTGGAGCGCGACGAGGGAGGCGAACAGGTTCGCGCCGTTGCGCTGATAGGCGCCCGCGTTGGCGGGGACCTTGGCGGCCAGTGCAGCGACGAGCTGGGGGACCAGATCGGGGATCGCCTGCGGGTCGTACCAGAGGTGCGGGTTGTCGCCGGGTTTACGACCCAGGAGCGTTGCCATGGTGATCACGACGCGGCCGGGGACGGTGGTGGCGGCAAGCAGGGGCGCCATCCAAGGGTCGTAATCCGCGCCGTTGACGATCACGATGGCTGCCTCCGCCAGCGCGCGCGCGACCGAGGGGCTGGCGGAGAAGAGATGCGGGTCCTGGTTTGGGTTGGAGAGGATGCTGGTGACGTCGATCCCCGCGCCGCCGATCTGGCGGGCGATGTCTCCGTAAACATTCTCCGCCGCGACAACGCTGATCCGCGACGCGGCATCGGCGCCGCGCGCCAGTGTCAGCGCGGCGGTCAGGGCGATCAGGTCACGTCTCAACAAGTTCATATCGTCTTCCTTTAGGGTAGAAGGAAGACGATAGCATAGCTGTCAAGCCTGATCAGAACCCTTCGAGCACGATCTTGCCCCGCACGCGGCCAGTTTCCAGCGCGGCGTGGGCGCGGATCAGATTGGCTGCGCTGATCGTGCCGTAATGCTCGGTCATCGTGCTGATTAGCGTGCCGTTATCCACGAGATGGGAGATTTCCTCGAGGGCGTGGTGCTGGGCGGAGATGCTGTGTGGTTTCAGGATGCCCCGCGCGAAGACGTATTCCGTATGCAGCGTGGCGGATTTGCGCAGGAGGGTGGTGATATCGGCCGGGGTGGCGGTGGGTTCGATGATGCCTATGGCGCCTTCGGGGGCGAGCAACTCGGTCAGCTTCTTGAAATGCTGGCGCACTTGCGCGGTGCAGAAAATATAGTCCGGCGCCGGGATGCCAAACTGGTGGAACTGGGTTGCCATGTCGTGGGTATGGTTGACGACGTGATGCGCGCCAAGCGCTCGGCACCAATCTGCGGTCTCGGGCTGGGACGCGGTGGCCACGACGGTCAGGTTGGTCAGATGGGCCGCCATCTGGACTGCGATTGAACCGACCCCGCCAGCGCCGCCGACGATGAGCAGCGTGTTTTTCTCTCCTTGGCCGCGCGGTATCATGAAACGGTCGAACAGCATTTCCCAGGCGGTCAGCGCGGTGAGCGGCAGGGCGGCGGCCTGGGGGAAGCTTAGAGTTTTCGGCTTGTGGCCGACGATGCGGTCATCAACGAGGTGAAACTGCGCGTTGGTGCCGGGGCGGGTCGGGATGCCGGCGTAGAAAACCTCATCCCCGACCGCAAAATTCTGCACATCCGGGCCGATTTCGCGCACGATGCCCGCGGCGTCGAAGCCCAGGATGCGCGGTTCGCCCAGCGGTTCCTCGCTCAGCCGGAGTTTTGTGTCCACCGGGTTGACCGAGACGGCCTTGATCTCGACCAGCAGGTCGTGATGGCGCGGTTCGGGCTTGGGCAGGTCAAAATCTTCCAGCGCGTCGATCTCGGTGATCGGTTTGGAATGAATGAATGCGACGGCTTTCATGGTTTGACCCTCTCAGTGCTTCGATAGACAAATGTTACGGAATTGATGTTACAAGTCTTCAGCCAATCCTCAAGAGCGTCTGGCCGTTTTGTTCCAGCCACTTGGTCGCGCTCGCGCGGTGGGGCGTCAGGGCGTGCGTTAGCGTCCAGAATTTTTCGCCGTGGTTCATGTGGCGCAGATGCGCGACTTCGTGGGCGGTGACGTAATCCTGGACAAACTCCGGCGCGCAGATGAGCCGCCAGGAGAAGGCCAGGGTCCCGTCCGGCGCGCAGGAGCCCCAGCGCGAGCGCGTGTCCTTGATGCGCACGATTTTGGGCGTCACCCCGGCGAGTTGGCCTTTTTGCGCGGCGAGTGCGGTCAGGCGTTGGCGGGCGAGGCGCTTTAGGCAGTCGGCGACGCGGCGGGAGAGAAATTCCGGCGCGCCGGTGACGAGGATGGCCCCGTCCTCGACCCATGCGCCGCCGCGCCCGGCAGTCGGGCGGATGATGTGCGGCACGCCGCCCACCGGTACCTGCGCGCCGGGGAGGAAGGGTTGTGCCTCGGGCAGGGCAGCGAGTTTTTCGAGCGCCCAGGACTCGTAGGTCTTCAGGAGTAGCAGCCCGGCGCGGCGCGAGGCTCGAGGCGGCAGGGTGATTACGATGCCGCCCTCGGCAGGGTCGATGCGCAGGGAGATCTTCGAGGCGCGGGCGGAGCGGCGGAAGGCGACGCGCGTCAACGCGCCTTGCAGGGGGACGAATTCAGGGGAGAGCGCGCCACTCAACGTGCTGCCTTAGGCCATTGGCTCGGCCATTCGACGATATGGTGCTCCAGCGGCCCGGCATCGCGCTCACTCAAACTCCGTCCGGCGATGCTGATCCCGGCTTCCGCCACGCTATCGGCCCGGCCGGTTTTGAGCGGGTGCCAAGCGGGCAGGTCTTGGCCCTCCTGCACCAGGCGGTAGGCGCAGCTCGGCGGGAGCCAGTCGATGTCTTTCAGCTTCTTGGGCGTGAGTTGCACGCAGTCCGGGATTTTGACGCGGCGCTTGGCGTAGTCCGAACAGCGCGCGGTTTTCAGGTCCAGCAGGCGGCAGGCGACGTTGGTGAAGCTTAGCTCTTCAGTGTCCTCGTCGCGTAATTTGTGCAGGCAGCAACGCCCGCAGCCGTCGCATAACGATTCCCACTCTGCCTTGGTCATCTCGGTCAGAGTTTTGGTACGCCAGAATTCCATGCCGCTCAGTCTAACCCCTGAGGAGGAAAGCCGCCAGTTTGTTTGGGGGTTATTTGTAATCCTGCTTGGGCCAGCGCCGGTGCAGCCAGAGCCACGCACCGGGATGGGCGCGAATCCAGCGCTCCAGGGTCTGGTTCATCACCGTGGTCAGGGTCAGGATGTCCTGCGTCTTGTCGCCCGAATCGGGCAAGGCGAGCGGTGCTTCGAAGACGACATGCAGCCGCGCCGGGCCGACGCGCAGCGCATAGGCGGGGATCACCGGGCTGTTGAATTTGAGCGCGAAGCTGGCCAAGACGGGCGGACTCATCGCCGGGCGGCCAAAAAAGGGAACGGAGATGCCGTTGTCGAGCTTCTGGTCTACCAGAAGACCGAGATGCCCGCCGCGCATCATATGTGCATAGGCAGCGCGCGCGCCGGATGCGCCTTTGGGAAACATGGTGACCTTGCGGCCCAGATTACTCTCGCGCAGGTTCTGTATCAGTTCGTTGACCAGCGTATTGCTGGCAGCGCGATACATGAAGGCGGCGTCCACGCCGCGCGCGTAGCTGGCGGGCGGGATGATCTCCCAGTTGCCGATATGGCCGGTAAAACAGATGATCGGGCGGCCCGTTGCGATTGCGGGGGCGACGTGCTCGTCCCAGCCGGTGACAAAATAGCCTGGGCCGGAGGCGGTTTCGTGCAGTTCGCCGATATGGGCCAGCTCGGCGGCGGTGCTGCCCAGGTTGGTCCAGACCTCGGCGATGATTTTGTCGCGCGCGGCCTGGGTCAGCTCGGGCATGGCCATTTGCAGGTTGCGCTGGGCGATTTTCGAGGTCGGGATTAGCGGGCCGATGGCCCCGGCCACGTAGCGCCCCTCGCCAGCGGCCTGCCGGGCCAGCCGGCCCGCCGACTCGTTGACCGCCACCACCTGGTCGCCCAGCCCGAAGGCCGCGAGCTTGGGCCGGTTGGCCCCGAAGGTGTTGGTCTCGAGAATTTGCGCCCCGGCCCGGGCGTAGTCGGCATGCACCTGGCGCACGAGATCGGGCTGGGTGAGGTTGAGCTCGTCGTAGCAGCGGTTGAGGAACACGCCCCGCGAGTAAAGCATC
>DAOMCN010000139.1:0-5874 GCA_035427885.1 Acidocella sp.
CCGTCGAAGAACCCGGCGGCTTCGACGTCAGCCGCGCCGAGGCCGTGCTCGAAGCACTCTGAGTTTGTCGGCGCAGACAAGGCCAGGGGGCGCTGCCCCCTGGCCCCCCGCCAAAGGCGTTTGCCTTGGGAATCCGGTAATTAGGGTCCTGGGAGGGGTTCTAAGGGCCTCGCCCTTGAGCTTGGACAAGGGGCAGCGCCTCTGGTCTTACCTGCCCCTACAACTCAAAGAGCTTTGAACCATGAGTCTCACCGTTGTCGTGCCCTGTTACAACGAGCGGGCGAATGTGGGTCCGATGGTTCGGGCGTTGGATGAGGCGTTGGCTGGGATGGATTGGGAGGTTGTTTTTGTTGACGACAACAGCCCGGACGGCACGGCGCAGATGGCGCGCGACATTGCGCGGCAGGACCGCCGGGTGCGTTGTATTCGCCGGGTTGGGCGGCGGGGGTTGTCGTCGGCGGTGATTGAGGGGGCGTTATCGTCCTCGGCCGATTATGTCGCGGTGATTGATGGGGACATGCAGCATGACGAGACCCGCCTGCCCCAGATGCTTGAGGCGGTGCGTGGCGGCGCAGATATTGCGGTTGGTTCGCGTCATGTCGAGGGGGGGGATTCCTCGGGCTTGTCCTCGCCCTGGCGGGTAAGGCTTTCCGAGACCGGTATTCTTCTGGCACAGACCCTGACGGGCGCAAAGATCACCGATCCGATGAGCGGGTTTTTCCTGTTGCGCAGGGATATGTTCGAGCAGTTGGCGGGCAAATTGACGGGGCAGGGGTTCAAGATCCTCCTGGACCTGCTGCTCGCCGCGCCGAGCAAGTTGATCGTGGCTGAGATCCCCTATAAATTCCGCCCCCGCACGGCTGGCGAGAGCAAGCTGGACGCCCTGGTACTGTTCCAGTTCGCGGGCATGTTGATCGACAAGCTGCTGGGCGGCGTCGTTCCTTTGCGTTTTCTGTCTTTCGCACTGGTCGGCGGTGTTGGTGTGTTGATCAACCTTCTGGTTCTGCAACTCGCGCGCGGTGTCGGCGTTGATTTCGCGGTCGCGCAGACCTTGGGGACGATTGTGGCGATGGTCGCCAATTTCGAGATGAACAACCAACTCACCTACCGCGCCCAGCGCCTGAAGGGGCCGCGCGTCTGGCGCGGCTTGCTGCTATTCCTGGCGGTATGTTCCCTGGGCGCGATTGCCAATGTCGGCATTGCCCGTGCGCTTTATGCCCAGAACGGCAGCGGCCTGTTCTCCGGCGCAGCTGGTGCGGCGGTTGGCGTGGTCTGGAACTACGCGGTCTCGGCCACGCTGGTCTGGCGTACCCGCTAGATCATGCGCCTGATCCTGGCGGCCCTGGTTGCGCTGACCCTGCTCCGCCTGATCCTCTGCGCCTCGCTCCCGCTGGCCCCCGATGAGGCCTATTATTTTCTATGGTCGCAGCATCTCCAGAGCGGCTATCTCGACCATCCGCCGATGGTTGCCTTGTGCATCCGCGCGGGCACCTTTCTGTTTGGCGACACCCCGCTCGGCATCCGTTTTACCGGCCCGTTGATGGCCGCGCTGGGCTCGGTCCTACTATGGTGCGCGGGCGAGGACATGTTCCCCCATCGCCAGGCCGGGCTGATCGCGGCGGCGCTGTTCAATGCGACCCTCGCCGCTGCCGCCGGTTCCATCATCATCACGCCGGACATGCCGCTACTCCTCTTCTGGACTGCGGGCATTGCCGCTTTGGCCCGGCTGATCGCGACCGGAAATGCGCGCTGGTGGCTGGCCGTCGGCCTCGCCGCCGGTCTCGCTCTGTTCTCGAAATACACGGGGCTGCTCTTTATCATCGCCGTTTTCATCTGGCTGATCACATCGCCGGAGGGCCGCGCGAGCCTGCGCACCCCCTGGCCCTGGATCGGCGTCCTCGTTGCTTTTCTCGCCTTCTTCCCGGATTTTTACTGGAACGCGACGCATCATTGGGCGAGTTACTTCAAGCAAGGCAGCCGCTTTGAGGGTTTTTCTCCGCTTCTCTCGTTGCAATATCTGGCGGAGTTGGTGTTCGGCCAGCTTGGCCTGGCTACACCGATCATCTGCGTCCTGGCGGCTCTGGGCTTATGGCGTCTGCGCCTCTCGCCCGCCCCGGCCGCGCATCTGCTGATCTGGCTGACCGTCGTCCCCGCCGTGGTCTTTCTGGAACACGTGATTTCGGGCCGCGTGGAGCTGAACTGGACCGCGATCGCCTACCCCTCCGCCTGCCTCGCTGCCGCCGCCCTGCCGATGGCGATCCTGCGCCGCTGGCTGAAACCCGCTTTGGCGCTGGGCTTTGCGGTCACCGCGCTGGTGTACCTCCAGGCCCTGGTTCCGTTCCTGCCGATCCCCGTCCGCGCTGACCCCGCCGCGCTGCAACTGCGCGGCTGGCCCGCCCTCGCCGCCGCCGCCGCCGCGTCCCACCCGGCGTTCATCACCTCGGATGATTACGCGACGCTCGCATCCCTCGCCTATTACGCCCCGCCTGCGACACCGGTGGTCGGTTTTGGCCCGCGCTGGGCCATGTTCTCCCTGCCGCTCGCAACCAGCCTGCAACACGCGCCGGGCCTGCTGATCACCCATCATTTCTACGCCATTCCGGAATGCCAGCATCAGATCGGCCTACTGACCCGCAAACTTGGCAAGGCGACCCTGCAAACCTACCGCGTCTGCGTCATCCCCGGCCCCGTCTCCGCCGTGCTTCTGCCCCGGCCATAATCCCCCACCCCTTGGCGCGCCGGGCGCGCTTCACTAAACACATGCCCATGTCCGACACAGAAAACACCCGCTACGATTTTTCCACAGCAGAGCTGCATTGGCAGGCCCAATGGGAAGCCGCATCCTGCTTCGCAGCCGAGGATGTTCCAACCTCGGATCGCCCCAAATACTACGTGCTAGAGATGTTCCCCTACCCGTCCGGCAAGATCCACATGGGCCATGTCCGAAACTACACGCTGGGCGATGTCGTCGCCCGCTACAAGCGCGCCAGCGGCTACAACGTGCTGCATCCGATGGGCTGGGACGCCTTTGGTCTCCCCGCCGAGAACGCCGCTCGCCAGCGCAAGACGGATCCCGCCTCCTGGACCTACGCGAACATCGCCGCGATGCGCGCCGAGCTGAAGCGCATGGGCCTCTCGCTCGATTGGTCGCGCGAGTTCGCCACCTGCGACCCTGAATATTATGGCCAGCAACAGAGCCTCTTCCTGGACTTCTGGAAAGCGGGCCTGGTCGAGCGCCGCCAGAGTGCGGTGAACTGGGACCCGGTGGACAACACCGTGCTCGCCAACGAGCAGGTGATCGACGGTCGCGGCTGGCTCTCTGGCGCGCTGGTCGAAAAAAAGCACCTCTCCCAGTGGTTCCTGAAAATCACCGACTTCGCAGAGGATTTGCTGGAAGGCCTGAACGAGCTGCCGCGCTGGCCTGAGCGCGTCAAACTGATGCAGGAAAACTGGATTGGCCGATCGGAGGGCGCGGAAGTTACCTTCCCGCTGACGTCCCCCATCGCCGGTCTCGCCGATGTCACGGTCTATACCACCCGCCCGGACACTCTCTTTGGCATGTCCTTCCTGGCCATCGCCCCTGAACACCCGATCGCTAAGGCGGTCGCCGAGCACAACCCAGCCGCCGCCGCCTTCCTTGCCGAATGCGCCGCGCAAGGGACCTCGGAAGCCGCCATCGAGACTGCGGAGAAACGCGGCTTTGCCACCGGGCTCAGCGTCACCAACCCGCTCAATGGCCAAACCTACCCGATCTGGATCGCCAATTTCGTCCTGATGGAATACGGCACCGGCGCTATCTTCGGCTGCCCCTGCGGCGACCAGCGCGACCTCGATTTTTCGCGCAAATATAACCTCCCGGTCCCGGTCGTCGTCTCCCCCAGCGCGGACACGACCCCCGAAATCGGCGCCAAGGCCCTGGACGGCGACGGCTACATCATCAACTCCGGTTTCCTCACCGGCCTGTCCACCAAGGCCGCTAAACCCGCCGCCATCGCTAAACTTACCGAAATGGGTGCTGGCAAAGGCGTCACCAACTGGCGCCTGCGCGATTGGGGCATCTCCCGCCAGCGCTACTGGGGCTGCCCGATCCCGGTGATCCACTGCGATGCCTGCGGGCCGCAACCCGTTCCCGCCGAACAACTTCCGGTCATTTTGCCTGCGGATGTCACCTTCGAGCGGCCCGGCAACCCGCTCGACCATCATCCGATCTGGAAACACGTCGCCTGTCCGAGCTGCGGCGCGCCCGCGACCCGCGAGACGGACACTTTCGACACCTTCATCGATTCATCCTGGTACTTCGCGCGCTTCACCGCGCCGAACGCCAAGACGCCGACCAACCCCGCAGCCGTCAACCACTGGCTCCCGGTCGATCAATATGTCGGCGGCATCGAACACGCGATTTTGCATCTGCTCTATGCCCGCTTCTTCACCCGCGCGATGCAGCAGACCGGCCACGTCGCCCTGAAAGAACCCTTCGCGGGGCTCTTTACCCAGGGCATGGTGACCCACGAATCCTACAAGGACGTGGACGGCAACTGGCTCTACCCCGAAGAAGTCCAAAAATCCCCCGAAGGTGCGAGACACTTTGAGACCGGCCTGCCCGTAACCGTCGGCCGCGTCGAAAAGATGTCCAAATCCAAACGCAACACGGTGGACCCTGGCGTGATCATCGACCGCTTTGGCGCCGACACCGCCCGCTGGTTCGTCCTCTCGGACAACCCGCCCGAGCGGGATGTGGAATGGACCGAAACCGGCATCCAGGGCGCCTCGCGCTTCCTGCTCCGCCTGCACCGCCTGACGACCGCCATCGCCGCCGAGCCGCGCGTCGAAAACCCCGGCACCTTCTCGGGCGAGGCAAAGAAACTCCGCCAACTCACGCATCGCACCATCGTGGCGGTGACCGAGGCGCTGGACGGCTTCGCCTTCAACGTCGCCGTCGCGCGCCTCCATGAGCTGACCGGTGCCCTCGCCCCCGCCCCGTCCGACCCCGCGCACGCATGGGCAAGGTTCGAGGCTGCGGAAACGCTGGCCCACCTCGTTGCCCCGATGATGCCCCATGTCGCGGAAGAGATCTTTGCCGCACTGCGCCCAGGTGCGGGGCTGATCGCCCAGAATCCCTGGCCCAAGGCCGACCCGGTGCTGCTGACGATCGACGAAGTGACCCTCGCGATCCAGATCAACGGCAAACTGCGCGGCACTTTCACCGCCTCGGCGGGCGCTCCGCAAGCTGCGAATATCGCCGCCGCCGCAAACGCGGTATCATCCCTCCTGAGCGGCGTGACCATCGTGAAGCAAATCTACGTGCCAGATCGGATTGTAAATTTTGTTGTTAAAACCTAAGCTTTTCGTAATTCTCCCGTTTCTCGCGCTGGCCGCCTGCGGCTTTACCCCGCTCTACGGCGGGGGCGCGGACGACACGGTTGCGTCCAGGCTGGACACGGTCGATGTGCAAAACATCCCCGACCGCCCCGGCCAGGAACTGCGCGAAGCCCTGGAAACCCAGCTCCACACCGCGGGTGCGCCAACCGTCGAGGCCTATAGTCTGCACGTGACCTACAGCATCGCCACCGCGGGCATCGGCGTCCTGCAAGACACCGCCACCACCCGCAATCGCTTCATCGCCACGGCGCAATGGACCCTGACACCGATCGGCCAGCCCAACAGCCCGCTCACCAAAGGCGCCGCCACCACGCAAGACGCCATCAACATCGTCGATCAGCAATATTTCGCCCTGGACCTGGAGACCAGCACGATCAACCAGCAACTCGCCAACGAGCTTGCCGCCCAGATCACCGACCAGCTCGCCGCCTGGTTCAAAACCCACCCAACTTCCTGACCCGGCCTTGAAACTCGAAGCCAGCCGTATCGACGCCT
>DAOMCN010000140.1:0-5856 GCA_035427885.1 Acidocella sp.
ATGCGTTATACGCGTAAAATCGCTGCGATTTTGGCGACCGGCCTGACCCTTGCGGCAAGTGCCGCGCTGCCCGCTCTGGCGGATAAACCGACACTTGTATTCGTGACCAACGGTGCTTCCGATTTCTGGAAAGCGGCGGCGGCGGGGGTTGCCAAGGCCCAGACGGAGCTGCCGGGCTACAAGCTGGAACTGAAATATCCCGACTCCGCGACGGTCGCGGCGCAGCAGACGCTGCTGGACGATCTCGTAACCGCCGGCGTGAAGGGCATCATGATTTCCGCGGTGGATCCGAAGCACTCGACGGCGGAGCTGAACAAGGTCGCCTCGCAGACGGCGCTGTTCACGACGGATAGCGATGCGCCGCAGACCAACCGTATCGCCTATATCGGGTCTTCGAACATCGATGCCGGGCTGCAAGCCGCGGACATCGCCAAGAAGGCAATGCCCAATGGCGGCACCTGCCTCGGCTTCGTCGGACTGCTCGGGGCGGATAACGCGGTCGAGCGCATCAAAGGCTTCAAGGAGGGGCTGAAGGGGACGAAGATCAAGCTGATCGACGTGCGCGGCGACCAGATGGACCAGACGCGCGCGAAGGAAAACGTCTCCGACGCGCTGGTTGCCGACCCCAATGTCAACTGCATGGTCGGGTTCTATTCCTACAACACGCCGCAGATCTATGCGGCGCTGAAAGATGCAGGGAAACTCGGCAAGATCACCGTGGTCGGCTTCGATGGAGACCCCGTGACACTTGGCGGCGTGGCAGATGGCAGCATCGCCGGCACGGTGGTGCAGCAGCCCTTCCTTTGGGCGTATCGCGGCATGAAGTTGATGGCGGCCTATGTGAAGGGCGACAAATCCGGTATTCCCGCGAGCCATCTGATCATCATCCCGACGAAAATCATCGATAAGGGCAACGTCGCCGCCTATGCCGCCGAGCAGAAGGCGATGGCAGGGCACTGAGCAAGGTTAGAGAAGGAAGCGCTTCTTTTTGTGAAAAAAAAGAAGCAAAAAGACTTTGCTATATTTGGCCATGGGCGCTAGCGCAACCAACGCCCATGGCCAGAGGTACAAGCAGTTTTTGCGCCGCTTTTTTCAAAAAGCGGCCGCTTCCCTTCGCCGATGCTCGCGGATGATGACCCCATGACCACAGAACCGCCAGCGCCTTTCCTGACGCTGACCGAGATCCGAAAATCCTATACCGGCGTGCAGGCGTTGAACGGATTTTCGATGAGTGTCGCACCCGGCGAGGTGATCGGCGTGGTCGGCGAGAACGGCGCCGGCAAATCAACGCTGATGAAGGTGCTGGGTGGCGTGGTGGCGCCGGATAGTGGCACGATCACGATCGATGGCGTGCGCCATGCCGCCCTCTCGGTTGCGCAGAGCATCGCCGCCGGCATCGCCTTCGTGCATCAGGAGCTCAATCTTTTCGAGAATCTCGATGTCGCCGGCAACGTCTATATCGGCCGCGAGCCGCGGCGCGGCGGCTGGCTCAACCTGGTCGACCGCCGTCAGCAGGCGGCGATGGTCGCCCCCCTGCTCGAGCGACTTGGGGCGAGGTTTTCGCCGGATACGCCGGTCGCCAGCCTGTCGCTCGCACAGCGCCAGATGGTCGAGATCGCGAAAGCGCTTTCGGTGGCGGCACGGCTGGTGATCCTGGACGAGCCGACATCGAGCCTGCCGCTGGGCGAAACGGAGAAGCTGCTCGACATCATCGCCGGGCTGAAGGCCGATGGCATCAGCGTGATCTTCATCTCGCATCGCCTGCACGAGATCGAGCGCACCGCCGATCGTGTGCTGGCGCTGCGCGACGGCGCGCTGGCCGGCGTGCTGACCAAATCCGAAACCACCCATGACCGCATGGTCAAGCTGATGATCGGGCGCGATCTGAAAATTCCACCGGCCTCCGCGGTATCGCAGGCGGGCGAGGCGGTGCTGTCGCTGCGCGCCGTGCGCACCGCCGCCTATCCGGCGCGGCCGGTCGATCTCGATCTGCGGCGCGGCGAAATCCTCGGCCTCGCGGGGCTCGTGGGCGCCGGCCGCACCGAGCTCGCCCGCGTGATCTTCGGGATCGATCCCATGCTGGGCGGGGAGCTCGCCTTCAAAGGGGCCACGCTGCGGCTGGGCTGTTCCGCGGATGCCGTCTCGCGCGGGATTTTTCTGGTGCCCGAGGACCGCAAGGGCACCGGCGTCCTGCTCGACCTGCCGATCGCGGAGAACATCACACTGCCAAACCTCACAGCGCATGCCAGGAGTTTTCTCGTCTCCCGCGGGCGCGAGAGCGAGACGGCGGAGCGCCAGCGGGCCAATCTCGGGATCAAGGCGCCGAGTGTGATGACCCGCACCGGCACGCTTTCGGGCGGCAACCAGCAGAAGGTCGTGCTGGCGAAATGGTTGGCGATGTCGCCGCAGTTGATCGTTCTGGACGAACCGACGCGCGGCATCGATATCGGGGCGAAGGCGGAAATCTACCGGCTGATCCGCGGGCTCGCGGATGCCGGGGTCGCGGTGCTGATGATTTCGAGCGACATGGAAGAGGTCATCCGGGTCTCCGACCGGATCGCGGTGATGCATGAAGGCGCGATCGCGGGCATCTTGCCGCGCGCGCAGTTCAGCGAAGAAAACGTGCTGCTGCTGGCAGTCGGTAAAACGTTGGAGCAGGGTACCCCGGTATGAATAAGAAAGATTTAGGTCTGCTGTTGCTGATCCTCGGCGTCGGGGCGGTCGTGACCGTACTCAACCCGCGCTTTCTGCTGCCGATCAACATCTCCAACACCTCCAACATGGTGGGGCTGTTCGGACTCTCGGCGATCGGCCAGGCCTTCGTCATTCTGACCGGCGGTATTGAGCTCTCGGTCGGCTCGATGATCGCGCTGGTCGGGGTGCTGTTTGTCGATTTCATCGCCAATCGCGGGGTGCCCTGGCCGCTCGCCGTGGCGCTGATGCTCGCCCTGGGAGTCCTGGTCGGCCTCGCGCATGGGCTGCTCATTACCAAGCTCAAGCTGCAGCCCTTCGTCGTCACATTATGCGGCCTGCTGATCTATCGCGGCGTTGCGCGGTTCTACACCGCGGATGCGACGGCGGGCTTCGGCTTCGGGCAGAACTTCCCGGTGCTCAACTGGCTGACCGAGGCGCGCTTCCACGGCGTGCCCGCCTCCTTCATCGCCATGATGATCGTCGCCGCGGTCATGTGGGTGGTGATGCACCGCTCGGTCTTCGGCCGGCATCTGTTCGCGGTCGGCAAAAACGAAGAGGCGGCGCGGTTCTCCGGGATTCGCACCGATCGCGTGGTGATCGCCGCCTACGTCATCTGCCAGGTGCTGACGGTGCTCTCGGCGATCTATTTCGCGATGTATACCGGCTCGATCTCGCCCGCCTCGCAGGGTAATTTCTACGAGCTTTACGCCATCGCCGCCGCGGTGCTCGGCGGGTTCTCCCTGCGCGGCGGGGAGGGCTCGCTCATCGGCGTGATCCTCGGCGTCGTGCTGCTGCAGGAGCTGCAAAATCTGGTCAATTTGCTGGGTATCCCGTCCTCGCTGAATTTCGCGGTGATGGGCGGGGTGATTTTAATCGGCGTGACGATCGACCAGCAATGGGGCAGCCTGCAGGCGAGGCGCCGCAATGCGAAGGCGAAGACGTTGCGTGTCGGCGCGGGGCCGGCGGCGGGGTGAAGGAAGCGGCGCTGTTTTGAAAAAAGCGCGCAAAAAACTTCTGGAAGCTGGGTCGCAGGGCGCTGACCGTGCCAACGCCCATGGCCCAGCATCGCAAAAAAGTCTTTTTGCTTCTTTTTCTTCAGAAAAAGAAGTCATTCCTGGTCTTAAAGAATATGCGATCGCAGGATCATCTGCACCGATGCGAAGATGATGAACGCCAGCACGATCGCACGGAACGCTTTCGGCGGCAGCGCGTCGCGCAGTGGCCGGCCGGCGATGATGCCGGCGACCACCGGGATCGCGGCAAGTGCAGAGATCAGCAGGTCGCCGCTTGTCGCATGGCGCGACTGCCCGAACATCGCGATCAGCACGGCGATCGTGACGACCAGCACCAGTGCGATCTCCTTGGTGAAGCGCTTGCCGGTCGAGCCGGTGGCGATCAGATAGGTTGCTAACAGCGGTCCTGGGATCGCCGACACGCCCTCCATGACGCCGCTCAGGAAGCCGGCGACCAGTCCGACCGGCTTCGCGCTGCGCTTCGGCAGGGTAAATTTCGGCGAGAACAACAGCACGATGCAAGCCAGCACCAGGATGATCCCGGCGATCCCGGTGGCGAGGCTGCCCGGAATGGCGAACAGGATTTTAACCCCGACCGCGATCCCCAGCATCGCGCCGGCCAGCAGAAAGCCGATATGCTTAAAGGTGGCGAAGGTCTTGCCGCCCTCCAGCGCCTGCGGGATGTTGCCCAGCATGATCGGCAACGAAATCAGCAGGACCGATTGTTTGACCGAGAGAATGCCGGTCAGCAATGGAATCGCCACAAGCGGAACGCCGATGCTGACCACGCCTTTCACCAGACCGCCAGCGAACAGCGCGCCGCAGAGGACGAGCCAGCCGCGGACGGGCAGGGTGCGCAGGGTGGCCCAGAGCAGGCCGTGGGCGAAGAAGGAATGGTTGAGCATTCGCGCTGGTTATCGGCACGCCGTGGGCGCGGCAAGGGCGGCGCTGCATGGTATCCCTGCGATAGCGCATGCCGGCGCCAACAGCGATGCCTGGGTGTGGCCCAGGCACCGCGTTTGGTCAGCTTCGGTGCGGCGTTATCCGCGCCGGGATCATCGCCCGAAGGTTACCGTGTTGCCGTTTTTCTGAACGCACATCCGGCCGACCCGCTGCCCGCCGATCGGCTCGACCTGATACTCGCTGTTGACGTTGATCGGGCCGGCATTGCTCAGATTCGACACGATGAAGGGCGGATTATAGCCGCCCGCGGCGTAGCCCGTGCTGAGCAACGCGCTGCCGGCCTCGTTATAGATGTTGGTATTGGGCGCGGGTGGTGCGATCATGGCGCCCATCGCGCCGAGGCCGAGCGCGGCGTCGCTGAGCATTTGCGGCGTGTTGGGCGTCGACGTCCAGGTGCCGTCAGCGTTGTAGACGACCGTGTAGGACGGGTAGCCGGGCGTGAAGTTGCAGACCGCCGCGTTCTGCGAGGAAGCGGTGAAGTTCATCACGGTACCCGGCGTGTAGGTGCCGGTCTGGACATAGAATATCAGAACCGGCTGGCAGTCGAGATTGGTCGTCGGCGAGGCCGTCACGAAATTCGACAACGTGATGCTCTGGTCGAGATTTTGCACCGCCGAACCGGCGTTGAAGTTCTGCAGCGCCGGATTGAACGTGGGGACGACGATGCGGAACGAGCCGGTTTGCGGACCGGTGGTCGGGACCGGGGGCGTCAGGCCGAGCGGGTTGGCCGACATGTTGGTGGTGTTGGCCGGCGGCGGCCCGGAGATCGGCGTCAGCCCGATCGGCTGGATCGCGGCGGTGAAGCCGGAGGGCTGGCCGACCACGGGCGGCGCGACCTGCTGTTGCACCCCGGCATAATATTGCAGGAGGAGTGAAAAGGTCAGCACCGAACCGGATTGCGCGTAGGGCAGCAGCGGCGAAGTGAATAGGCTGTTGGTGTAGACCTGCGGGCCACCGGAATAGACCGCGGGTTGCTGAAAGAAGAAGAAATTTTGCGTCGTGGGGCTGTTGTTCCGCACGATAATGCTAATGGGCGTCGCCATGATTTGGTTCCTATGCTGATCGTGGTGGTTTAAATCTCCGTTGCGGGTGTTGCAGCGGACGTCTAGAGCATAGCGTTTTGATATCAAAACAAATGCAATTTGCGTTGTCTTCCAGGCAATTTCGAGATTTGTTACTTGCCCTC
>DAOMCN010000141.1:0-2763 GCA_035427885.1 Acidocella sp.
GTTCTCTCCATCGGCGTTGAAACTCTCCCCGGCAATCTTGGGCGGAAAAATACGGAGAGGGCGAACAGATCAAGGTCAATTCTTCTCGAATCCTCCTGAGCGTTCTGCTACTCCGCAATATTTTTCCGCGCCGAGTCAAGAAAATTAGAATGACGGTTCGGTGTCTTTATCTCCAGCCCATGCCCCAGCGCCACGCGCTGATCGAACACGAAGCAATCCCCGAGCCAAGCGCTCTGCGCTTGTGGCACCTCTTCCAGATAGCGCAAAATCCCGCCCTGAAGTTGGAACACCTCGCTAAACCCGGCCTCCACCATGTAGGCGCTGGCCTTCTCGCAGCGTATGCCCCCGGTGCAGAACATCGCGATTTTCCGGTCCTTTGCGCCGCCCAGAGTCTCGTCGATGAAGGTTTTTAGCTGACTAAAGCTCGTGATCCCCGGATCGACGGCGCGCTCGAACGTCCCCATCTCGACCTCGAAGCCGTTGCGCGTATCGAGTACCACCACCGTAGGGTCGCGGATCAGGACGTTCCATTCCTCCGGCGGCACATAGTTGCCAAGACGGCTGGTCTCATCGAGCTTCAACCCGAAGGTAACAATCTCGCGCTTCATCCGGATTTTCAGCCGGTTGAAATGCGCGTCCCTGGCGGTCGAGAATTTCAGCTCCAGTCCGCCGAATGCAGGACGCGCCGTTGTCTCTCGCCGCAAGGCGGCGACAAACCCGTCAATACCCTCCGGCGGCCCGGCGAGCGTGCCGTTGATCCCCTCGACGCTGAGCAGAACGCTACCACACAGTTTCAGGGACTGGCAGACCGCCAGCAATTCCTCGCGCACGGCGTCGGGCTGGTCCAGGCGGATGAACTGATAAAACGCGGCAACCTTATTCATAGGTAAAGCGTCCTTGCCGCAAAGTAGCGGCTTGATGGGCTAATTTTGTGTGCAGCGCCCTGGCGAGCGTCTTGCGGCTGTCATACGTCCCGGGCGCGATCACGGCGTCGAGAATCACCGTCGCGTGCAGGCTTTTCCGGCGGCCGATCCGGGCATAATGCGGCGCTAGGTCCATATCGCCATACCAGGCGATCTCGGGCCGATCGTAATGGCGCACAGGCAGGCCGTCGAGCGCGTCATAGACAATGGTGACCGGCTGCACATA
This sequence comes from Acidocella sp., assembly GCA_035427885.1. Classification (GTDB taxonomy): domain Bacteria; phylum Pseudomonadota; class Alphaproteobacteria; order Acetobacterales; family Acetobacteraceae; genus Acidocella. The sequence goes on from DAOMCN010000141.1 coordinate 1,150, forward strand.
GGGCCGCGCCGGCGCATCCGCCAGGGCCAGGAAGGGGGGGGCGAAGGGCAGCACGCGGTTGCCGTCCGAGGTCGTGCCTTCGGGGAAGAGAATTAGGTTATCCCCCGCCGCCAGCCGTGCATTCAGCGCGTCGCGCTCGTGCCCGACCATGTGGCGCTGGCGCGAGACGAAAACTGTCCGCCCGAGCTTCGCCACCCAGCCGATCAGCGGCCAGCCTCCCACCGCCGCCTTGGCGATGAAACAGGCGGGCAGCACGCTGCCCAGCGCGATAATATCGATCCAGGAATAATGGTTGGCGACAAACAATACAGGCCGCTCGGCGGCGAGCTGGCCAATCACGGTCAGACGCAGCCCGAGGCAGCGTCCGACGCCGCGCCAGTAAACCTTCGGGAAATGCTCCTTTCCCCGGCCCGGGACAACCAGCAATACGGTCTGGACCGGCATGGCGGCCAGGGTCCAGAGCAGAATGCCAACAAGGCGCGCTGAGAGCCGGATCAGGGGGCGCCGCCTTTCAGCATGAGGCGCAGATCGCGCAAGATCGGATCGGGATCCGCGCCCAGCGTGTCGCGTACGACGCCCACCCAGTCGCCCACATCTTCCACTTCGGTCGGGTTGTCGCGCAGCAACTCGCGCTTGATGAAGGGAAAGCCCGCCAGCAGCAGTTGCCTCCATAAATCCGCCGCAGGGTTCAGCGCCACGCGCCGCGCGGCGCCGTCGCGGATACGCAGCACGTGGAGTTTGCGTGTCACATGAAGCGGATCGTTGCGCCCCAACTCACTGTCTTCGGCCTGTGCTAATTTTTCGAGTCCTTCGATGCTGGCCGTGCGCATGAGTTCATCATACCGCCAGACTGCAGCACAGCGTAGCCCGCCTTTGATCATCGCCTGGGTCACGCCAACCTCATAAGCGTGAACGATATAGGATTTCACCGGAACCGGGCGCACGCTGGACCAGAATTTCGTAAACGCCTCGGCGCGCAGCGCCGCCGGGCCGAAAGCCAGAAAGAACGACTGCAAATGGTAGCGCAACTGCCAGCTTTCGGTCAGACCCCAGACATCGGCCTTGCTGTAGTCCAGCTGCTGTAACATGTCGTTCAACGGCGAAATTGGACCGAACACGCTATCATTCGCCAGGATCACCTCCTGCGTTTCGGCCCGGGGCAGGCCAAGATATTCCATCGCATCACGCCAGGCGCCGAAATCATAGCCGATATTGCGCCGCACGATCACCGCCGCGCAGATCTCCTGCAAAGCTGCGAACGCGCTGGGCTTCAGCGGGCCGGAATTGGTCACGAAGACAACATCGCGGCCGCTTTCCTTCAGCGCGCGCATATAGGCGAACAGTTGCGGGCGCACCATGCCGCGTCCGTCGAAATGCATAAACAGCACCACCTTGTCGCCGAGGGCGATCTGCCCTTGGGGCCAGACGCTGATGATCTGCCGCGTGCTGCGCAGCCAACCGACAATCCGTGCGAGGGGAATCCAGACATACCACTTGCCCAGATGCAATAAGCGGTGGAGCGTTGCCTTCATGAAGAAATCCTCGGGTCCGAGTGGCCGTTGACTTGTTGCACCATATCCTCCGGTGCATGGGGGTAAATTCCGGTCAAAGTAT
>DAOMCN010000141.1:2773-5855 GCA_035427885.1 Acidocella sp.
ACAAGTCCTCCGCCTCCTCTTCTCGGTCCAGCAGCCTTAGTGCCAGAGTCTCGGCGCGCAAGGCGGGCCAGAAGAGTGCCGGGAGTTTCGTCCCGGGCGCTGCCCCCTGCATCAACTCGGCGCGTAGTTGGGCGAATAATGCAGCGCCCAGCGCCCAACCCTGCGGGTTTTGCAGACGCAGAACGCCCAGCGTAAACAGTGCGTCGCGGCGCAGCGCCTCGTCCAGTTCCTGCCCGGGCATCTCCGGCAGCAGGCTTTGCTTCAGTTCCGCCGCAAGCTCAAATGCCCCGGCATTTACCAGTGCAACAAACCCGCGCCACCCAGCCGTGATGTCGTCTCGATTCAACAGCCCCGCCACACAAGCAGCGTCCCCGGCCTCCGCCTGACAGAGAAGGATTTCCGTTTCGATTGCCGGAACGAGGCTGGCGGTAAGGCCGTCAGCCTGGGAGCGCGCGGCCAAAGCGCCTTGCAGCGCGCCGCAGGCCGCGCCGGCCAGACGCAGAAGAGGCAGCACGGTTGCCCGTGTGGCGCCGGTGCGCAGCAGATGCATCGCCCTGGCGAACAGGATCATCCCCAGTCCGAGCGGCATTATCCGCTCCAGCTCAAACAGGCTGGAAGCTGTTGCGCCCGCGGGCAATTCGGTCATGGTCTCCAGGTCCAACCCGAAGCGCGTCCGGGCGGCGGGCACCAACACGGCCCAGGCGTCGGCAACGGCAGCGCCATCACCGTCGTTGGCTGCCTCGAAAATCCCCCGTCCGGCAAAGCCAAATCGCGCATTGCTCTCTGGCGCCGCCAACCTGCCCCGTTCAACGAGATAACGCCGGTACGCCGCCCGCGCCGCCGGTTTATCATCGCTTAGGCAAAACGGCGCGCGCGAGGCGTAACCCACCAGCGACATTGCCTCGCGCACCACCACGACATGGGTGAAACCCGCGAGATGTAGCACGATTTCAAGGCTTTTCGCAGATTGTAGCACCAGATGCGCGCCGGGAGAGAGCAAGGGCAACAGCGCTGTCTTGTCAATCGCGGGGGAGAGCGCCTCGGCAGCCGGCGTGGTCAGTACCAGAATTCCATCCTCGGTCAGCGCCTGGCGCATCAGCGCGAGGAACTCCAGCGGCCGTTCGAGATGCTCTATCAACTCGGTCGCCAGAGCGATGTCCCAAGGTCCCTTGCCGAGGTCCTTTTCCTCAAAATAATCTCGGCTCAGCGCCAGTCCCAGCTCGTGTGCGCCAAAATCGGCAATCGGCGAGGGGTCGTAGCCCAAGCCCTGCCAGCCGCGCGCGCGGTTGCAGAAATCGAGCCCAAACCCGTAGGCGCCGCCGATTTCCAGGACTTTTGCCCCTGCAGGCTTGGTCGGACGCATCAGCAGGGCGGCAATAGGCCAAACCCCGGCACCTAATTGGACCTGATAAGCGTCCCAGCCGGTCTCCAGCACCTTGCCCAGGCTGTAATTGATGCTTTGCATGTTATCGACAAAACTGGCCGAACAATGTGCGCAGACATGCCGTGTGTAGTTGAGGATTTTCTCCGGCGGACGGAACTCGATGTCGAGAAGCTGCAGCGTCTCTGTCGTCAGTCCACAATTCGGGCAACTTAAATGCTCCGTTCTTCCTTCGAGCCACATCACTGCGATCCGTGGAGAGAGACGGACCCACGCTCCCATCTCCATCAGCCGAACAGTTCCGGCATACGCTGCTTCAGCGCTGCGTTCAGCGCCTCGCGCCGATCCCACAGGCTGCGATACCACGCCATCCGGGGGGCCACCTGATAGGCCAGCATCCGTTTGTCGGCGACATAAGCCCGCGCCGTATCGGCGATTCTGCGGGTGGCTTCGGGGTAGGCGAGCATGCGCAGCAAGGCTGCGCGCAGGTCCATCGCATCGTGAAAGATCAGCCCGGTTTTGCCGTCTTGCATGCTGTCGCTGTACACGACGCCGCTGGCCAGGGCGGCGACGCGGGCGGCGCCGGCCTCGATGAATTTCAGGTCGGACTTTGCCCGGTTAAACTGCGTGTCGGCCAGCGGCATGAAGGCGATATCTGCAGCCCCCAGCATCTGCATGTAGCTGGCGTAATCGGCCATCGGGTCAAATCGCTTGTGCGGCGTCTCCAACGCCTGGAAAAATGCCTCGTCAAACAGGACATGGAACTGCAGCCTCGGCCCCACGGCGCGCGCGACCTCGTTCAGCGCGGTGATCAATGGTGCCCAGTCGCCACCACGGTTGATCGCGCCGAAAAACAGCGTCAACTGGTCGGGATTGGTGAAATTACGGACTGGCGGCAGTTCGAAGATCGCGTTGCGGAACAGGCCGATTTCGGGATTCTGCGGGCGCAACGCCTCGACCAGCGCTTGAGTGCTGGTCTGCACCGCGTGAACACCCCGGAAGGTGATCAGCTCATCGAGGTTCACCCCCCGATCCTCCATGAACGACGGGTGATCGTCGAATTCACTGATCACGAGATAGCCTTTGTTTAGCAGGGTGCGCACCCTGGCGACGCCCGAATCGCCCAGCAGCAGCGGGCGGTGCAGGATGGCGATGCGTGGCGTATCTCCCAGGCGCGGGTTGAAGTCCTGCTCGTCGAGAATATGCCCGTAAACGGTGCTGTCCGTACGCAAGGCGCGTAGCGGCTCGACCACCCGGACATCGCTGACCCCGCCTTGCGGCGCCAGCATGGTGGCGTTCAGCTCAATGCGCGTCTCAACCGATTTGCGCGCGCGCCAGATGAATTGCAGCGGCCCGGCGCGGTTAAGGTACTCCATCGGGTCAACGCCTATAGCCTGCAGGCCGGGGGCCAGCGCGGCAACAAATTTCTCCGCACCCTCGAGCGCAATAGGGCGAGGCGCGATATCCGAGAGCTGCAACCCCGCATCCGTCAGCGCGCGTGCCATCATGCGCGGGGTGAACCAGCGCAGATGAGTTTTATCAAACAGGCCTTGCTCGTCGTAATCGAACCCGCCGGAGAGCAACCGCCCCACAAAGGACCAGTGCTCCACGTTAGGCATGCACACCAGGATCGTGCCCTCGGGCGAAAGGTATTTCGCGTGTTCGCGGAGTACCGTCCAAGGATCGACGAGATGTTCCAGC
>DAOMCN010000142.1:0-5827 GCA_035427885.1 Acidocella sp.
GGCCAATGCGTAAATGCGACGCATTTTCAATAAGGCTGAGATTTTGCCTCAGGGAGATGGTGCGGGCATAGGTGCGACGCAGCATTTTTCGAGGGCTTTTTTGGGGCGCGGATGCCGGTTGGCAGGATTTTTTTAGAAATTAATTTTTGCTGATTTTTTCGAATAATTTTGAATAGGGCGCGATTGTTTGAGGTTCGTTCAATGGAGCGAACGCAAAACGTGAAATACGGCCATGCCCCGCCTGGGCGGGGCGTGACGGCGAGGCGGGGCCGGTTCAGATGTCGATTTCGGTAACTTTTCCTGCGTTTTCTTGGATGAATTGAAAGCGCAATTCGGGGCGTTTGCCCATCAGGCTCTCGACCATGTTGGAGGTTTCGGCGCGGTCTTCCGGGGCGGCGACGATGCGCAGCAGGGTGCGCTTCTTCGGGTCCATTGTGGTTTCCTTGAGGACGTGCGGCGGCATTTCGCCCAGGCCTTTAAATCGGCTGACTTCGATTTTTGCGCCGGGCTTGAAGGTTTTGACAAGTTTTTCGCGCGCGGAATCGTCCATTGCGTAGATGCTTTTGGCACCTTGCGTCAGGCGGTAGAGCGGAGGTTGCGCGAGGAAAACATGGCCGAAACGGATCAGCTCGGGGAGTTCGCGGTAGAAGAAGGTCATCAGCAAGGAGGCGATGTGCGCGCCATCCACGTCCGCGTCCGTCATGATGATCACGCGCTCGTAACGGAGTTGCGCGCGGTTGAAATTCTGGCCGACGCCGCAACCCAGCGCTTCGATCAGGTCCTTGAGTTCCTGGTTCTGGCGGAGCTTCTCTGTCGAGGCGGAGGCGACGTTCAGGATTTTGCCGCGTAAGGGGAGAATCGCCTGGGTGTTGCGGTTGCGCGCCTGTTTGGCCGAGCCGCCGGCCGAATCGCCTTCGACTAGGAAAATTTCGGTGCCTTCCGCGCTCTCTGTGCTGCAATCTGCGAGCTTGCCGGGCAGGCGCAGGCGGCGGGTCGCGGATTTGCGCGGTGTGTCTTTCAGCTCCTTGCGGCGCAGGCGCTCTTCCGCGCGGTCGATAACGAAGGCCAGCAGATTGTCCGCACTGGCGGGGTCGCCCGCGAGGAAATGGTCGAAGCGGTCGCGCAGGGAGATTTCGGTGAGGCGGGCAGCTTCGGGGTTGGTGAGTTTTTCCTTGGTCTGGCCCTGGAATTGCGGTTCTCGGATGAAAAGGGAGATTTTAGCCCGCAGACCGCCGGTGACGTCCTCGCCGATGATCGCAGCACCGCGCTTGTTGCCACGTTGCTCGGCCCAGGCACGCAGGCCCTTGAGCAAAGCGGCGCGGAAGCCGCCTTCGTGCGTGCCGCCCAGCGGGGTGGGTACGGTGTTGCAATAGGTGTCGAGGCTCGAATCGCCTTGCTCGACCCAGGCGCATGCCCATTCCAGCTTACCTTGGGGTTGTCCGTTCGGCGCGTCGGGGAGTTTGGCTTCGCCGGACCAGATCTCGGGCAGGATTTGCGTCGCCTGGCCGAGGTCGGCGGCGAGCGAATCGTGCAGGCCGCCAGGGAAGTGCAGCTCGGCGGTCTCCGGGGTGTCCGAGTCGCCCTTTAAGAGAGAGGGATCGCACGACCAGCGGATGCGTACGCCGCGGAAGAGATAGGCCTTGCTGCGGCACAGCTTATAAAGGCGGGCGGGGGAGAATTGCCGGTCGGCGAAGATCTGCGTGTCCGGGCAGAAGGTGATTGCGGTGCCGCGGCGGTTTTGGACTGGGCCGACCTCCAGGAGCTTGGTGGTCGGCAGGCCGCGGGAGAATTCCTGGCGGTAGAGGATCTTGTTGCGCGCCACCTCGGCGGTGAAGCTGCTGGAGAGGGCGTTTACCACCGAGGAGCCAACGCCGTGCAGGCCGCCCGAGGTCGCATAGGCCTTGCCCGAGAATTTGCCGCCGGAGTGCAGCGTTGTGAGGATCACCTCCAGGGCGGATTTGTTCTTGAATTTGGGGTGTGGATCGACCGGGATGCCGCGCCCGTTGTCCTTCACGGTCAGGATATTGCCGGGTTGGAGGGACATCTCGATCAGGCTCGCGTGGCCTGCGACCGCCTCGTCCATGCTGTTGTCGAGGATTTCGGCGGCGAGGTGGTGCAGCGCGGCATCGTCCGTGCCGCCGATATACATGCCCGGACGGCGGCGGACGGGTTCCAGCCCCTCCAGGACCTCAATGTCCTGGGCCGAGTATTTCTGCTCCGCGCTGTTGCTCTCGAATAGGTCGCTCAATTCGTCCAACTCCGGCTGTGGTCAACCGTTCAGTTGCCATGTCCGGCGGGCGAGGCCAAGGGGCGGCCGTTATTCGCCGACGCGGTGGATGTCGTGCGTGTGGATGCCGCCGCTGGTGCCGGTCATGCTGAGCCACTCGCGGTGGGCCAGGGTGTTGCGCGTGTCGTAATAGCCGGTGCGCCAGTGGTCCTTCATCGAGAGGCGGCTGAATTCATAGTCCTTGGCGTCGCCCTCATAGGCTTTCTGCTGGTAGATCAGGTGCATGATATTAAACTCGGGCAGGTGTTCGAGGTCCAGTTTTTGTTGGCGCTGCTCTTGGGTGAGTTGGTCATCTGGGAGTTGGCGCAGGGCATCGCGCAGGGCTTTTTTCAGGCAGTGTGTTTGCAGGAAATGGTCCGTGGTCGTGCGGGTGCGCGAGGAAAACTGGATGTCCTTGGCCCGCGAGAGGACTTCGGGCATGTCGCGCGGGATTTCACCGTGGGCGGAGAAGAGGTCCACCTGGAAGACCAGCATGCTCTTGTTGTCGCAATGTTCCAGCAGGTGTTGCAGTGGCGTGTTGGAGACCAGGCCGCCGTCCCAGTAATAATGCTGGCCGATGCGCACCATGGGCAGGCCAGGCGGCAGGGCGCCGCTCGCCATCACGTGGCCGGGGAGAATCTCGGTGTCGTTATTGTCGAAATAGATGAAATTTGCGTTGGCGACGTTCACCGCGCCGACGGCAAAACGCACGGGGCCGTTGTTGATCATGTCGAAATCGACCAGCTTTTCCAGCGTTTTGTGCAAGGGTGAAGTGTCGTAGAGGGCGGTGGCGGCGTGCGAGCCGCGCGGGGCGAGCCAGGCGTTCGTCGGCGAGGGTTTGAAGAAGCCGGGTTGGCCAAAGAAGATGCCGTTGATCGCCGAGAGGGCGTTGCGCAGTTTGCGCGGGGTGTCGCCCTCGGGCCATAGGGTGAAAGGGTCGCGCGCGGTAATGTCCAGCCAGAATTTCTCGAGCTTCTCGACGCGGTCCTCGGGTTTGTTGCCCGCGATGATCGCGGCGTTGATCGAGCCGATTGAGACGCCGGCCACCCAATCTGGCTCCAGACCGGCTTCGTGCAGCGCCTGATAGACGCCGGCCTGGTAGGCGCCGAGCGCGCCGCCGCCCTGGAGGACGAGGCCGATACCGTCGCAGCCTTTCGGGTGGGGCAGTTTGGAGATGGGCGGTAAGGGCTGGTGGAAGGGAGAGCGGGGATCGGTATGCATATCCATGAGGTAGACTCCAGAGGCTGGTAGCCGTGACGAGGTAGTAGCCTGATTATGGGGTGCCGGGAACGACAAGTCTGGGACTATGGCGCCAATTTTGTCCGGCTGCCCGTGTTTTTGGCTACATCGTTAGCGCAGAGATGGGGTTGAAACGGTCTGAATTCAATGGGTTGTCTGATTTTTCTTAAAATACCGGTAACGCGGACACAAAGGTTTGACACAAAACGTCACAGGTATTTCGTCGGGACCACCCTAGATAAGAAGGATACAAGGGGAGATCTCGCATGACGCGTGACGAAATTCTTGCTGCCTCGTCGATGCCACTGGCGTCCCCGAGCTATCCGAAGGGGCCGTTCCGTTTCAAGGACCGTGAATATCTGCTCATCCACTACGAAACCGACCCGGAGGCGCTGCGGGCATTGCTGCCCGAGCCGCTGGAGCCCGATGGGAACCATGTGTACTTCGAGTGGATGAAAATGCCGGATTCAACCGGGTTTGGCGATTATGAGGAAAGCGGGTGCAGCATCGCGGCGCTCTATAAGGGCGAGAAGTGCAACTATAGCGTAATGATGTATCTCGACGACGAATCCCCCACGACCGGGGGGCGCGAGATCTGGGGATTTCCGAAGAAATTCGGCATGCCCAAGCTCAAGACGATCCACGAGACCCTGACCGGGACCTTATACTATGACGAAGAGCGCGTAGCGCTGGGCACGATGGTTTATAAGCAAAAACCGATGGATCTGGCGCAAACCGCCGCTGGGATGAAAAAGCTGAACGTCAATTTGAAATGGATCCCTGATGTCGATGGCGGACCGAAAATTGCGCAGCTTGTTGGCTATCATTTGGAGGATATCGAGCTGAAATTCGCGTTCACCGGCGAGGCGAGGCTGCATCTGGTGCCGCATGTGAATTGCCGTCTGGCGGATTTGCCGGTACGAAAAATTCTGTACGGAACGCATTTGTGCGCCGATTTGACGCTGCCTTACGGCACGGTGCTGCACGATTATCTGGCTGAAACGAAATAAAGGAGAGCAGATTATGGCATTAACAGGCAAAGTGGCTTTGGTTACGGGATCGACCAGCGGGATCGGGCTTGGCGTTGCGCGTGCTTTGGCCGCCGAGGGGGCCAATATTATGCTCAATGGCTTTGGCGAGGCGGTGGAGATCGAGAAGCTGCGCGCGGGCATGGCCGAGGAGTATGGGGTCAAAGTTGGCTATGACGGGGCAGATCTGAGCAAGCCGGACCAGGTGGCGGCGATTGTCGCTAAGACCCAGGGAGAGCTTGGGAGTCTTGATATTCTCGTCAATAATGCTGGGATTCAGTTTGTTGCGCCGGTGGAGAGTTTCCCGGAGGCGAAGTGGGAGGCGATCATCGCCATTAACCTCTCAGCGGTGTTCTACGGCATGAAGGCGGCGATCCCCGGCATGAAGGCGAAGAAATGGGGACGCATTATCAATATCGCTTCGGCGCATGGGTTGGTGGCGAGTGAGCAGAAGGTGGCCTATGTGGCGGCCAAGCATGGCGTATTGGGCGCAACCAAGGTGGCGGCGCTGGAACTGGCCAATGCCGGGGTTACAGTCAATGCCATCTGCCCAGGCTGGGTGCTGACCCCGCTGGTACAAAAGCAGATCGAAGACCGGGCCAAAGCTAACGGGACCGATGTGGCGACAGAGAAGAAGGCGCTGCTTCAGGAGAAACAGCCGATGCTGGAGTTCACCACGCCCGAGCATATTGGGGCGATGGTCGTGTTCCTTGCCTCCGACGCGGCGCAGACCATTACCGGCGTGCCGCTTTCTATTGATGGCGGTTGGACCGCGCAGTAACGCTGCTGCGTGGGCGCAATTCCAACGACGGAGCAGGAAGATTCTAAATCATGAAACAGAGGCCGGGCGTTTTTCCGCGATGTTGCGGCGCTCGGCGGAGCTTAAATTGGCGCTGGCGGAAGATCCGGCGCCAGTTTTGGCGGTGGTTGGAGCCTGTGAGCGGGCGATCCGGGCGGGTAATAAGCTGATTTTCTGTGGCAACGGCGGCTCGGCGGCGGATGCGCAGCACCTCGCGACGGAGATGGTCGTGCGGTTGCGCGGGGCGGTGGGACGCGAAAGCTGGCCCGCGATTACGCTGGCGCTCGACACCTCCGCCGTCACGGCGGCGGTGAATGATTTTGGCGTCGAGGAGATGTTCGCACGGCCATTGCGCGGGCTTGGGCGGGCGGGGGATGTGCTGTTTGGCATTACCACATCCGGGCGGTCGGCCAATGTGTTGAAGGCGCTGAGCGCCGCGCGCGAGATGGGGATTGTGACCGTGGGTATGCTGGGCGGCGCGGGGGGCGCGGCGTT
>DAOMCN010000143.1:0-1461 GCA_035427885.1 Acidocella sp.
TCGGCGATGGCCGCGGCCGACGGCTCGGCGTGGATCACCGAGGCCGCGGCCGGCGACGACCCCCTGCTCCTGGTCGCCCCCGCCCCGGATTTCACCGAACTTCTGATCCGTCCGGCGCTAAGTCCCGCCCAACAGGTGGCGCTGGACACCAACGGCGTCTTCCACCAGCCCAGCCCCTACGGCCCACCCACGCCGATTACCGCGAAGCTCCTGGCCGACGGACGGGCCAACCTGCTCCTGACCGGCCCAATCCCGGTCACCTGCCCGGTCATCCTCCTGCACGGCATGCGCGACACGGACGTGCCATGGCAACAATCCCTGACCCTGGCCGAGCGCCTGACAAGCGATTCCGTGAGCCTGACCTTCCTCAAGGATGGCGACCACCGGCTCTCGCGCGAATCAGACCTGGCTCTGTTGGCCCGCAGCCTGGAGGTGCTCCTCAGCCAGAATGGCCCGTAACCCTTCGCGATAGCTCGGATATTTCCAGGCAAACCCGAGCGTCGCCTTAGTCTGGGCATTGCCTACCCGCCGGTTCTCTGCCCAAAAGCTGAGCGCCATTGGGGACATGCGCTTGCGCGCGGCCTCAAAGTCCACCGGCTCCGGCGGCGCCACCCCCAAAAGCCGTGCCGCCTCGCAAACCACCTCGGCGCTGGCGGCGGGCACATCATCGGAGAAATTAAATATCCGCAAGCCCGGCGGCACGACCTGACGCATCGCCGCCACAACCCCCTGCGCGATATCGTCGCGATGGATCCGTCCAAACAAATGCCCCGGCTTAACCACATGCCGCGCCTCGCCCGCGCGCAGATCATCGAACATTGAGCGTCCCGGCCCATAAATCCCAGCCAAACGAAACACATCGACCGCCACCGGCAACGCCGCCCATTGCGCCTCGGCCATCACCCGCCTGCGCGCCCGCTCGGAGCCCGGCATCGGTGCCGTCCCCTCATCAACCCAATCGCCATCGCGATTGCCATAAACCCCGGTGGTGGACAGATACCCCACCCAGCGCAACGCCTGGGCCGCCCGAATTTCCGCCTCGTAGCACGCCAAAACCGGATCGCCCTGGGCATCGGGCGCTGCCGTGGCGACGATATGCGTTGCCCACGCAACCGCCCCTTGCGCCGCCGCAAATGGCACAACCTCAACCGCCGCTCCGGCCACATCCCTCCGCGAGGTCACCAAAACCTCAAACCCCGCCACCCTCGCCGCCAGCGCAATCGCCTGCCCGCTATAGCCGAGACCAAAAACCAGCAGCCTGCCAGCATCCTCGCGCATTAAAAATCCAGATTCGCATAATGCGGCGGCGGCACCATCCCGTTAACCCGATCCGCCAGAATAGCCCGAAACGCCGGGCGCGACTTCACCCGCGCATACCATTCCTTCGCCGGCGTCGAGGCCGACCAATCCACACTGCCAATAAAATCAAGCGAGGACAGCATCGCCGCGGCAGCAAAATCC
>DAOMCN010000143.1:1471-5814 GCA_035427885.1 Acidocella sp.
GATGCTCCGCCAGCCAGCCGATATAGACGAGATGCTGCTTGAGATTGACATACCCCGCCCGCAGGCAGTTCCCATCCGGCGCCCCCAAGCCCAGCGCCTGCTTTAGGGTTTTTTCCCAGAGCAGATTGCGCGTCACCTCGGCATTGAACTTCTGGTCGAACCACGCGACCAACCGGCGCACCTCAACGCGCTCGGCCACGCTGCGCCCGAGCAACGCCGTATCCGGGTAAATCTCCTCGAGATACTCGCAGATAACATTGGAGTCGGGGATAACAAGCCCATTATCCTCGATCAGCGTCGGCACGGTGCAAGCCGGATTAAGTTCGAGATACCCCTCGCGCCGCTCCCAGACCCGCTCCATCCGCAACTCAAACGTCAGCCGCTTCTCCGCCAGCACAAGCCGAACTTTGCGGGAATAGGGCGAGAGCGGAAAATGGCAAAGGATTCGCATACCGCCGTTATGGCACTCTGGCGTGTTCGCATAAAGGGAACACGCCAGAGCCGCCCTAATTTAAGCGCTGATCAACGAAGCCTCGTCGCTGAGTGGCGCTTCCAGGTATTTGACATAATCCTTGGGCACCACCTGCCAGAAATGCTTCATCTCCCGAGACCAGTCGTTGATAATCCCGGCGGCGTAGCGGCTTTGGGTCTCCTCAACATGGCGCTGCACGAGCGTCTTGAGCGCATTCTCCCAATGCGCCGTCGCCACCCGCTGCCACACCAGCGTATCGGCATTGACCCGCAGGTCGAACTGCGCACCCGGATCATAGACAAACGCCACACCCCCGGTGAAGCCCGCGCCGAAATTATCGCCAACCTCGCCCAATACAACGACGGTACCGCCGGTCATGTACTCGCAACCATTCGAGCCAATCCCCTCGACGACAGCAACCGCACCTGAGTTACGCACCGCAAAGCGCTCCCCCGCCCGCCCGGCGGCAAACAACGCGCCGGAGGTGGCACCATAAAGCACCGTATTGCCGACAATCGTATTCTCGTTACTCTTGAGCTTGGAAGATGGCACCGGATGGACCACGATGGTCGCCCCCGAGAGCCCCTTGCCCACGTAATCATTGGCATCGCCGAACACTTCGAGCTTAAGCCCCGCCACGGCGAACGCCCCAAGGGACTGCCCCGCCGACCCGCGCAACCGCACGGTAACATGGTCCGGCTGCAGCTTGACCTTGCGGAACTTGGCGACAATCTGCGACGAGAATTTAGTGCCGATGGCGCGATCCGTATTGCGGATACTGTACTGCAACTGCATCTTCTCACGATTGTTGAAGAACGGGCTGGCATCTGCGATCATCTTGGCGTCCAGCGTCTCGGGCACCTCGTTGCGCCCAACCCGCGTGCAATAGCGCGCATGGCCTCCCGGATCGGCCTGCGCCAGAAGCGGGTTGAGATCGAGATCATCGAGATAATCCGCCCCGCGGCTAATCTGATGCAGCAGCTCGGTATGGCCGATAACCTCTTTCAGAGAGCGGAACCCGAGCGAAGCCAGAATCCCGCGCACCTCCTCGGCGATGAACGAGAATAGGTTGATAACCTTCTCCGGCGTCCCCTCGAACTTCTTGCGCAGCTCCTCGTCCTGGACGCACACGCCAACCGGACAGGTATTGGAATGGCACTGGCGCACCATGATGCACCCCATCGCGACGAGCGAGGCCGTACCGATTCCGTATTCCTCCGCCCCCAGCATCGCGGCAATAACAACATCGCGCCCCGTCTTAATCCCCCCATCGGCACGCAGCGTAACGTGATGGCGCAACCGGTTAAGCATCAACACTTGATGCGTCTCCGACAGCCCCATCTCCCAAGGCATCCCGGCGTATTTGATCGAGGACTGCGGCGAAGCCCCGGTTCCGCCCACATGGCCAGAGACGAGAATCGCATCTGCCTTGGCCTTAGCGACCCCTGCCGCAATCGTGCCAATGCCTGAGCGCGAGACCAGCTTGACGCACACCGTGGCGCGCGGGTTGATCTGCTTGAGATCGTAGATCAGCTGAGCCAGATCCTCGATCGAATAAATATCATGGTGCGGCGGCGGGGAAATCAGCGTGACCCCCGGCGTCGCATGGCGCAAACGGCCGATCAACTCGGTCACCTTGAACCCAGGTAACTGCCCGCCCTCGCCAGGCTTGGCCCCCTGCGCGACCTTGATCTCGATTTCCTTGCAGTCATTGAGATATTCCGCTGTCACGCCAAACCGCCCGGACGCAATCTGCTTGATCGCGGAGGAAGCATTATCTCCGTTCGGCCTGGGCTCGGCGCGTGCCGGGTCCTCGCCGCCTTCGCCCGAGTCCGAGCGCGCGCCAATGCGGTTCATCGCAATGGAGAGCGTCTCATGCGCCTCCGGGCTCAGCGCGCCGAGCGAAATCCCGGGTGCAAGCAGCACTTTACGGATTTCGGTAATGCTCTCGACCTCGTCGACAGAAATCGGCGTGCGTCCCTCGGTACGGAAATCGAGCAGATCGCGCAGCGCCACCGGCGGCTGCTTGCGCACCATCTCGGTATATTTCTTGAACATCTGATAGCTGTTGGAATTAACCGCGCTCTGCAACAAATGAACAACATTGTTATCGAACGCATGGGTCTCGCCCTTGCCGCGCAGCCGGTACATGCCGCCAATCTCCAACGGCGACAAATTCCCCTGCCAAGCCGCCTCGTGCAGCCCCAGCACCTTTTGCGCGATCCCCGGCAACCCGATGCCCGAAATCCGCGACGTCATTCCGGGGAAAAACTCGCCCACGAGCGCGCGCGAAAGCCCGATCGCCTCGAAATTATACCCGCCACGATACGACGACAGCACAGAAATCCCGAGCTTGCTCATCACCTTGAGCAGCCCCTTGTCCACCGCCTTCTTATAACGCCCGACGCATTCCTTGAGGCTGAGCTTGCCAAAAAGCCCTCGCGCATGGCGATCCGCAATGCTCTCCTGCGCAAGATACGCATTCACCGTCGTCGCCCCGACGCCAACAAGCACGGCGAAGTAATGCACATCGAGACATTCCGCAGCGCGCACATTGAGGCTGGTAAACGTACGCAGGGATTGGCGCACGAGATGCGTATGCACCGCGGCCGTCGCCAGGATCATAGGGATCGGCGCGCGCTCCGGGCTCATCGCCTCATCGGTGAGGATGACATGCGTACATCCCGCGCGCACCCCTTCCTCGGCCTCGCGCCGGATCCGCTCGATCGCGCGGCGCAACCCACCCTCGCCATTGACCACCTTGAACGTACAATCAACGACGCACGCCGCATCGCCCATCGTGCGCCGCATCGCCTCGAATTCCGCCGTCGAGAGCACCGGAGAATCGAGCTGCAACAACTCGCACTGCTCGGAATCCTCGTCGAGGACATTACCCAGATTCCCAAGCCGCGTCTTGAGTGACATGACCCGCGTCTCGCGCAGGCTGTCGATCGCCGGGTTGGTGACCTGCGAGAAACTCTGCCGGAAGAAATGGTGCAACCCGCGATACTTGACCGAGAGCACGGCAAGCGGCGTATCATCGCCCATCGACCCGGTAGCCTCTCCCGCATCCTCAACCATCGGATGGAGCAGTAGCTCCAACTCCTCATGCGTAAACCCAACCGTCAACTGTCGGCGGCGCAGCGCCTCGGCATCGAGCCTGACCGGCTCTGGCGCGTCGGTCTTGACGATATGGTCGATGACGGTAATCCGCCGCGTCCACGCACCAAAATCCTGCCGCGCCGCGAGCATATCCTTAATCTCGGCATCATGATAAAATTTCGCCGCATCGAGATCGACGCCAATCGTCTGCCCCGGCCCGACATGCCCCTTCTCGATGATCTCCTCCTCATCGAGCTTAACCATACCCGTCTCCGAACCAACGATGAGCATCTTGCTCGTCGTCACCGAATAACGCAGCGGGCGCAGCCCATTACGATCCAGCCCGGCGATAACAAACCGCCCATCGGTCGCAGCAATCGCTGCCGGCCCGTCCCAAGGCTCCATCACCGCGTTGCAGTACAGGAACAAATCCCGGTGCGCCTGCTTCATCGTCGCATCGTTGCCGATGGAGGGCGGGATCATCAACGCCTTGGCCATCGGCGCATCGCGCCCGGCGCGCACCAGCAGCTCGAACACATTGTCCAGTGCCGCCGTATCGGAGCCTCCCGCCTGCACGACCGGCTTCACATAATCAAGAAACTCATCCAGCCCCTCGGCCGCGAGCCGCGTCTCATGGCTGCTCATCCAGTTGACGTTCCCCGCCAGCGTATTGACCTCGCCGTTATGCGCCAACATGCGGAACGGCTGCGCCAGGCGCCAGGTCGGAAACGTATTGGTCGAGTAGCGCTGATGATAAATCGCAAAGCGC
>DAOMCN010000144.1:0-5812 GCA_035427885.1 Acidocella sp.
CGGACGTATTTAGCGGATTAGCCTGATTACTCGGCTTTCTGCTTCTCGATGTACTCGATAGCGTCTTTAACGGTGGTGATCTTTTCCGCCGCATCTTCTGGGATTTCAACGCCAAAGGCTTCTTCGAAAGCCATGACTAACTCCACCGTATCCAGGGAGTCAGCGCCCAGATCGTCGATGAAAGAGGCTTCAGCGGTCACTTTGCCTTCGTCAACGCCGAGATGTTCGACAACAATTTTTTTAACCTTGTCGGCGATTTCGCTCATTTAGTTTCACTTTCCTGCAACTGGTTTGGGTGGAACCCTTTGGTGCTTAGCCGCACCGCGGGAGAAATTTTCGTTAATCTTAAAGCGAGGCGGCGCTTAGCACGGATTTTTACGCCGCGCCAACCGCCGGGGGCAATTCCCTCGAAGCCGAAGATAGACACACTTCGACGCGAGGAGATAATACACATTAAATCAAAGGGTTAATAGAAGGAACCTCCACTAGACCATCGCCATCCCGCCGTTGATGTGTAGGCTTGCCCCGGTTACCCAACCCGCCTCGTCGGCGGCGAGATAGACCACGGCGGCGGCGATATCCGCGGGCAGACCGAGCCGTCCAAGCGGGATCTTGCCCGCCAGATCGGCGCGCTGCGAGTCGGTCAGAGCGTCGGTCATCGGCGTGGCAATGAATCCCGGCGCGATCAGGTTGACGGTAATCCCGCGTGAGGCGACTTCCTGCGCCAGCGCCTTGGTCAAGCCGATCAGCCCGGCCTTGGCCGAGGCGTAGTTCGCCTGACCCGCGTTGCCTGTCGTGCCGACGACGCTGCCGATATTGATAATTCGCCCCGCCTTGCGCCGGAGCATGAATTTGAGCGCCGCGCGGCTCAATCGGAACGGCGCGCCGAGGTCCACGTCGAGCACCTTGGCCCAGTCGGAGTCGCTCATGCGCAGCGCCAGCCCGTCCTTGGTCAGCCCGGCGTTGTTAACCAGAATATCGACCTTGCCCATCTCGTTTTCCGCGGCGGCAATCAATTCGGCGGCGGCTTCGGCCTGGGAGAGGTCGGCAGGCAGCACATGCGTCCGCTCGCCCAGTTCCGCCTCCAGCGCCTCCAGCGCCTCGCGCCGTGTGCCCGAAAGCGCCACGACGGCGCCCTGGCCATGCAGCGCGCGCGCAATCGCGGCGCCGATCCCGCCCGAAGCGCCAGTTACCAGCGCGGTTTTTCCCGTCAGATCGAACATCACAGAACCTTTAACAGAGCTTCAATATCAGCCGGCGAGCCTACGGAGCTTGCCGTCGCGTCCGGGGCGATACGCTTGACCAGCCCGGCCAGCACCTTGCCGCTGCCCAGTTCGACGAAGTTGCTTACCCCCAGCGCCGCCATTTCCTGCACGCTTTCGCGCCAACGCACCGTCGCAGTCACCTGCGCCACCAGCAAATCGCGGATATCGGTTGGCTCGGTGACCTTGGCGGCGGTGACATTGGCCACCACCGGCACCAAAGGCGCGCGCGGCGGCGTATTGGCAAAGGCTTCAGCCATCGCATCCGCCGCAGGCGCCATCAGCGCGCAATGGAACGGGGCCGACACCGGCAGCAGCATGGCGCGCTTGACACCTTTGGTCTTGGCGATTTGGATGGCCCGTTCCACGGCGCCCTTATGGCCCGAGATCACGACCTGACCGCCGCCATTATCATTGGCGCAGGCGATCACCTCGCGCCCGCCCGGCCCCATCTCGGCCTCGGCGCAAATCTCTTTGGCGACTTCCATTTCGACACCGAGTAGGGCAGCCATCGCCCCCAGGCCAGCGGGTACGGCGCGCTGCATCGCCTGGCCGCGCAGTTTCAACAGCGTGGCGGTATCGGCGATTGAAAACGCGCCCGCTGCCGCCAGCGCGCTGTACTCGCCCAAGGAGTGCCCGGCGACGAGCGCCACCTTGTCCTTGAGGCTTATCCCGCCTTCGGCCTGCAACACCCGCAGCACGGCGAGCGAGACTGCCATAAGCGCTGGTTGCGCGTTCTCGGTCAGCGTCAGTTCCTCGATCGGCCCTTCGAACATCAGCTTCGAGAGTTTCTGCTTGAGAACCTCGTCTACCTCCTCGAACACCGCGCGCGCCGGGGCGAAAGCAGCAGCCAGATCGCGGCCCATGCCGACGGTCTGGCTACCTTGTCCGGGGAATATAAAGGCGTTAACCGCCATGGTACTGTCTCCTAAGGATCAACGCGGCCTAACTCGGGCCGGAGGGGTGATCGTAAATTCAAGCCGGGCGCACCTAGCATGTGCAGGCTTTGAATCAAAGTTTTCGTCCTACAGCAGCCCGAGCGCCGCAAGATTGCGCCTCATTTCCTCGGGCATTTGCGTATTCTGCGCGCCCGGGACCAAGTCCGGCGGCGCATCTTCTGGGGCGAGATAACGCCACCCCTGAAAGGCCTTGAGTGGCCTTGCCGCGACACGCACCAGCGTTGGGTCGAGCACCAGGGAGCAGCCCTTGCCGCCTTCGGCCACGGATTCGCTGAGGATGCCGGTCACGCGCTGGCGCACCAAAACAGCGCCGCCGATGACCCAATAAATGGATCCGCCCGCCGTAACCTCGTCGGCGCGCCTGGGGGCGTTACGAGTCGCATGCCGCAACGGCGGGGCCACCGCCGCCCGGCTTGCCTGGATGGCTTCGAGGTGCGCCACGTCGCGCACCCCAACCGCCAGTTTAATCAGGTGGATCAGTTTTTGGCTTTGTCTACCAGCGCATTCTTGGAGATCCACGGCATCATGCCGCGCAGCTTGGCGCCAACTTCCTCAATCTGGTGCGACGCAGTGGCGCGGCGCATGGCCTTGAAGTTGGTCTGGCCAACCTTGTTTTCCAGCATCCAATCGCGGGTAAAGCGGCCCATCTGGATGTCTTCCAGCACGCGCTTCATCTCCGCCTTAGTCTCAGCCGTCACCATGCGCGGGCCGGTGACATATTCACCGTATTCGGCGGTGTTGCTGATGGAGTAGTTCATATTGGCGATGCCTCCTTCATAGATCAGATCGACGATCAGCTTAACTTCGTGCAGGCACTCAAAATACGCCATTTCCGGCGCGTAGCCCGCTTCCACCAGCGTCTCGAAGCCAGCCTTGATAAGTCCGACGACGCCGCCGCACAACACGGCCTGCTCGCCAAACAGGTCGGTCTCACATTCTTCCTTGAAGGTGGTCTCGATAATGCCGGCACGCCCGCCGCCATTGGCCGAGGCGTAGGAGAGGGCGATTTCCAGCGCGTTGCCGGTGGCGTTCTGCGCCACGGCAACGAGGCTCGGAACGCCACCGCCACGTAGGAATTCGCTGCGCACGGTATGGCCAGGACCCTTCGGGGCAACCATGAACACGTCGATATCCGCGCGCGGCTCGATGAGGTTAAAATGAATGTTGAGACCATGCGCGAACGCCAACGCGGCGCCGGGGCGCATGTTCTGCACCAGATGGTCCTTATAGAGGTCGCTCTGGCCTTCGTCGGGGGTCAGCACCATAATCACATCAGCCCATTTCGCCGCAGCGGACGGATCCATGACGGCGATGCCGGCGCCTTCGGCCTTGGCAATCGCGGTGGAGCCGGGGCGCAGGGCCACGGCAAGTTCCTTAACGCCGCTATCCTTGAGGTTCAGCGCATGGGCATGGCCCTGGCTGCCATAGCCGACGATGGCAACTTTTTTGCCCTTGATCAGATTAACGTCGGCATCCCGGTCGTAATAAACGCGCATGTGCTGGTATCCCTTGCTTTGGTTCTTAAAACTGGGGCGTCCCCTATTACGTTTTTGCGAAGCTGTCACGCAACAGAAGGCGCTTTATAGAGGACAATTTGGGCTGAGCCCTTGTTGTTTCTACCCGATTGTCTTAACGCCGCGCCCGATCGCCGCTACGCCGGTCCGGCTGACTTCCGCCAGGCCCAGCGGGCGCATCACGTCGAGAAACGCGTCGAGCTTGTCCGTTGCGCCGGTTAGCTCAAAGATGAAGCTCTCGGTCGAGGCGTCGATGACGCGTGCGCGGAAGGCATCGGCCAGGCGCAGTGCCTCCTGGCGCTGCTCGCCGGTGCCGACAACTTTAATCAGCGCCAGTTCGCGGGCCAGATACGGCCCTTCCTGGCTCAGATCGAGCACCCGGTACACAGGCACAAGGCGGCCAAGCTGCGCCATGATCTGCTCGATTACCATTTCGGTCCCGGTGGTGACAACGGTAATGCGGCTCTTGCTGCGGTCGCGCTCGACTGGGGCGACGGTCAGGTTGTCGATATTATAGCCCCGCCCGGAAAATAGCCCGATCACCCGCGCCAGCACGCCAGACTCATTCTCCACCAGCACCGAGATGGTGGCGGACCGCAATTTCGTATCAGACATTATACCAGCGCCAATCCTGCATCGGTTACACCGCCGCCCTTGCCGTCGTCCTTATGCTCCGGCCCGAGCAGCATTTCATTATGCGCGGCTCCCGAGGGGATCATCGGATAGACGTTTTCCTTCTGGTCCACGCAGATATCCGCGATCACAGGGCGGTCCACCGCGATCATCTCGGCGATCACCCGGTCGAGATCGCCCACCGTCTCGGCGCGCAGGCCGACGGCGTGGAAGCTCTCGGCCAATTTAACGAAGTCCGGCAGCGCCTCGGAATAGCTCTCGGAATAGCGGTTGCCGTGCAGCAACTCCTGCCATTGCCGCACCATGCCCATATAGCGGTTGTTCAGGATGAAAATCTTCACCGGCAATCGGTACTGCGCCAGCGTGCCCATCTCTTGAATATTCATCAAGACGCTCGCCTCGCCGGAAATATCGACGACGAGCGCATCCGGGTGCGCCACCTGTACGCCGGTCGCGGCGGGAAGGCCGTAGCCCATCGTGCCCAGTCCGCCAGACGTCATCCAATGGTTCGGCTTGTCGAACTTAAAATACTGCGCCGCCCACATTTGATGCTGGCCGACTTCGGTGGTGACAAAGGTCTTGCGCCCGCGCGTGGCTTTATAAAGCTGTTCGATCGCATATTGCGGCTTGATAATGCTGCCCGGATCGCGGCTCTGGGTGTAGCGCAGCGAATCCTTGCTCCGCCAGTAGTCGATCTGCTGCCACCATTTGGCCAGCGCCTCTTTATCCTGCGCGGAGGTATCTCTCTTCCACGCCGCAATCAACGCTTTCAGCGTCATCGCCGCATCGCCAATAATCGCGATATCCACGGCCACGGATTTATTAATGCTGGCCGGGTCGATATCGGCATGGATTTTCTTCGAGCCAGGCGAGAAGGCGTTTAGCCGCCCGGTCACCCGGTCGTCAAAGCGCGCGCCGAGATTGAGCATGACGTCCGAGCCATGCATCGTCATGTTGGCTTCATAAGTGCCGTGCATCCCCAGCATGCCGAGGAACTGGGGATCGGAAGCTGGAAAAGCGCCCAGTCCCATCAGTGTTGAGGTACAGGGAAAGCCGGTGAGGCGCACGAACTCGGTCAGCAATCGGCTCGCCTCCGGCCCAGCATTGATGATGCCGCCGCCGGAATACACAATCGGTCGCCCGGAGCGCTTGAGCAGCGCCACGGCTTCGGAGATGCGCTGCGGGTCCGGCTCGGTGCGCGGACGGTAGCTGCGATGCGGCGCGCCGCTCGGCTCGGAATAGGGCGCAGGATTGATCAGGATGTCCTTGGGCAGATCAACCAGCACCGGACCGGGGCGGCCGGTCTTGGCGACCTGAAACGCCTCATGCACGACGCGCACGAGGTCCTCGGAGCGTTTTACCAGATAGTTATGTTTCGTCGCTTGGCGGGTGATGCCGGTGGTGTCGGCCTCCTGGAAGGCGTCATTGCCAATCAGATGCGTCG
>DAOMCN010000145.1:0-5798 GCA_035427885.1 Acidocella sp.
ATTGAGGGGATATAGGGGTGTTAGAGCGCGCGTTCCACCGTGCGGGCGACGCGCAGGACGATATCGTCGCGGTACAGCGGGGCGGCGATCTGCACCGCGACCGGCAGGCCCGCGGCGTTGACGCCCATCGGCAGCGACAGCGCGGGCTGGCGGGTCAGGTTGAAGAGGAAGGTCCAGGGCGCCCAATCCTGCCATAGCGCGGCGGCGGGGTCCGGCAGGGGCGCGTCGGCCAGGGGCGCGCAATGGGGCACGGTCGGGCAGAGGAGCGCGTCCACGTCCAGCGCCGCCATCGCGTGCGCCGCCTGCACGCGCAGAGCTTCAGCGCCCAGCATGTCCGATGCCAGCACGCCGCCGAACTGCCGCGCGGTTACGAGCAGGCCGGGATCCAGCAAGGCGTGGGCCGATTCGGGCAGGGTGGCGACGAGGCGGGCGAGCGAGGCGCCCCAGATGCGGGTGAAAATAGCCGAGCTGTCTGGCAAATCTACTTCCAGGTCGATCACCTGCGCGCCCTGCCCGGCCAGGCATTCGCGGGCGGTGCGTAGGGCGGCCTGGGCATCCGAGTCGGCGGGGGCGGGGAAGCCGGGGCTGGCGAGGACGCCGATGCGCAGGCCCGCCACGCCGTCCTCGATGCCCTCGCGGTAGTCGCGTTTTGGCTCCGGCAGGGAGAACGGGTCGGCTTTGTTGAAGCCCGCGAGGGCGGAGAGGAGCAAGGCGGCGTCGCGCACGGTGCGCGCCAGCGGGCCGGCCACGGCGACCGGGCCGAAGGCGCCCAGCGGCCATTGCGGGACGCGGCCAAAGCTCGGTTTTAGCCCGACGACGCCGGACCACGCGGCGGGGATACGGATTGAGCCGCCCGCGTCCGTGCCGACGTGCAGCGGGCCAAAAAAGCCCGCGGCGGCAGCAGCAGCGCCCGCGGACGAGCCGCCCGGCGTGTGCGCGAGGTTCCAAGGGTTGCGGGTGATGCCGGTTGCCGGATTATCGCCGGGGGATTTCCAGCCGTATTCGGTGGTTGTGGTTTTGCCGATGATGACCGCACCCTCGGCACGCAGGGCGGCGACCAGGGGCGCGTCTGCGGTGAGCGGCGTGGCGGGAGTGGTTTTGCTGCCCCGGCGCGTCGGCAGGCCCGAAATGTCGATCAGATCTTTGACCGTTACCGGCACGCCGTCCAGCAGGCCGCGCGGCGTGCCCATAACCCAGCGCGCCGTGCTGTGGCGGGCGGCGTCCAGGGCGGCGGGGTCCATTACGGCGAAGGCGTTGATCTCCGGGTTACGCCTGGCGATGCGCTCCATCACCCCTTGCAGGGCCTGCAGCGGGGTCAGGGCGCGGGCGGCGAAGGCGGCGAGCAGCTCCTCAGCGTCGAGCAGGGCGGGGTCGCTTACATCCATGACGGCACCGGCAGGTTCTTGGAGCGCAGGAACTCCGGGTTGAAGAGCTTGCTTTGGTAACGCGCGCCGCCGTCGCACAGGACGGTAACGATGGTGTGGCCCGGGCCCATCGCCTTGGCGACGCGCACCGCCGCCGCGACGTTGATGCCTGCCGAGCCGCCGATGGACAGGCCCTCGTGGATCAGCAGGTCGAAGATTTGCTCCAGCGCCTCGGGGTCGGGGATGCGCTCGGCGTTGTCGATCGCCGCACCTTCGAGGTTGGCGGGCACGCGCGACTGGCCGATGCCCTCGGTGATCGAGGAGCCGGTGATCGAGAGATCGCCGGATTTGACCCAGCCGTACAGGCCGCTGCCCTCGGGGTCGGCGAGGATGATCTTGACCGCCGGGTTGCGCGCCTTGAGGGCCATGCTGACCCCGGCCAGCGTCCCGCCGGTGCCGCAGGCGCAGGTGAAGGCATCGATCTTGCCGCCGGTCTGCTCCCAGATTTCAGCGCCCGTGGTGAGACGATGGCCCTCGCGGTTGGCCAAATTGTCGAACTGGTTGGCCCAGAGCGCGCCCATTTCCTCGGCCAGACGCCGCGAGACGTGGACATAATTCTCCGGATCGCGGAACGGCTTGGCCGGGACCAGGCGCAGGTCCGCGCCGATCATGCGCAGGAAGGCGATTTTCTCCTGGCTCTGCGTCTCGGGCATCACAATTACGCATTTATAGCCGAGCGCGTTGGCGACCAGGGTGAGGCCGATGCCGGTATTGCCCGCCGTGCCTTCGACGATCGTGCCGCCGGGCTTCAGGCTGCCGTCCGCCTCGGCGGCGCGGATGATTGCCAACCCGGCGCGGTCCTTGACCGAACCGCCGGGGTTTAAAAACTCCGCCTTGCCCAGAATCTCGCAGCCCGTGGCGGCACTCGCCCGGACCAGGCGGATCAGCGGCGTATTACCAATCGCGCCGATCAAGCCATTTACAACTGTTCCCATCTCGCCGCGTCCCCGCTATGTTCCAAACAACCATACAACAGAACTTGCGGGGAATAGTATGATCGAAGATTTGGCACCGCGACAGGTCTGGGAAGGCTTGATGAGCAATCCGGCTTCGGTTTTGTGCGATGTGCGCACCAATGCGGAGTGGAGTTTTGTCGGTCTGCCAGATCTGACCCAGACCGGCAAGCAGCCGGTGTTGATCCAATGGCAGGTGTTTCCCTCCATGCAGCCCAACCCGAAATTTCTCGAAGCCCTTGCCCAGGCCGGGGTAAAACCCGAGGATCCAGTCTATTTCATCTGCCGCTCGGGCGGGCGCAGCATGGCCTCGGCCCAGGCGGCCAAGGCGGCCGGGTATAAGCATGTTTACAATGTCAAAGATGGGTTCGAGGGGCCGCAGGACGCGCGCGGGCACCGGGGGCTGGTTGCCGGGTGGAAGGCCGAGGGACTGCCCTGGAAACAGGGCTGAGCCAATTCAGCGCGGCTGAGTGACGGCGCCACGGATTGCGGCGTTCTGCATCGCGAGGTCGGACACCGTGTGGCGCAGCTTGAGATTTTCCGCCTCCAGCTCCTTCATGCGCTGGACCAGATCGACAAAGCGCTTCAGCTCTTTCGCCGCGCGGTGGACGTCCTGGACCAGCTTCTCTTTTGATTTCAACGTTTGCTCAAGCAATGCCGCTTGCGCGGTCAGCAGTACGTTGATTTCGAGAATGCCGAAAAAATCCGCAGCCTCGACTAGCAACGGCTCGAAACAGGTCTCGCCAGGGCGGGCTAGGGCGAGTTTCAACCCCGCCGCGATGTCTGTCTGCGCCGGGAGCTTCAGCGGCGCGGTGTTGATCGCGTCACCGGCGACGCTAACGGGACGTTTGAGCAGAACCTCGCGGCCGAAGGGACGGCTCATTGCGAAGGTCAGATGCTTACGCGAGAGCAGGCCGAAGAGTTTGCCGCGCTGGATGATAATGCAGGCGGGCAAGGCCGAGTCTTCGAGGAATAATTGCTCGACCTGCGCGGTTGGCGTCTCAGTATCGACCCGCTGATCCCACAAAAACAGATCGCCCAGGCGCGAGACCGCGGACGCCTCCGTTCCGGCTGCCGCAAAACCGGCAATTTCGTTGCTCAGAGCGCCGAGCTCCCCCTGGCGAGACGCGCCCGCCGGGCGGTACGCATCACTGGCCATTGGGAATCATTCCCCTATACTGGGGTTGGCCATTTTCTGGAAAATGCGCAGGTCTGAAGCGGCAGGAAATTGGCACTGATGACCTCCAATAAACACCACCCGGTTGCGCGGCGCTTCTGTAGGGATTGAAGCGAATGGATTGTTTGAAGGCTTATAAAAGCACAAAGTGAAATTAAGGAAAGTTTACTTTTTCGGGCTTCACCAAAACATCACAAACCCTGCCTGGTCCGGCAAGGTTTGAAAATCATTTCGATTGAGCGAATATCACGACGCCCTCGACGTTCTCTGAATAGGGAAACTGGTCGATCGGCGTCGCGCTCAGCAGTTTGTAGCCGGCGCGGTGGAGCTGGGCGGCGTCGCTCGCTAAAGCGTCCGGGTTGCAGCTGATGTAGAGGACGCGGGGAATCTTGCTCTGCACGATGAATCGGATTTGCGTGCTTGCCCCGGCGAAGGGCGGGTCCAGGACAACCGCGGCGCGCCCGGTTAGTTCGGCGGGCTGCAACGGGCGGCGGTGCAGGTCGCGCTGGGCGATGTTGATGCGCCCGGCCAGGCTGTTGGCGCGCAGGGCTTTTTCCAGCGCGGCGGCGGCGGCGGCGTCGCCTTCATAGGCCTCAACGCGGGCGTGCTGCGCGAGAGCGAAGGAGAGCGTGCCAACGCCTGCGAAGAGTTCGACGATGCGCGATTTTGCGGTGAGCTTGGGTAGGCCCGCCAGCATCGCCGCGATGATCGCGGCCTCGCCCTCGCGGCTCGGCTGCAGGAAAGCGCCGGGCGGGGGTTCGACCGGCTTGCCCGAAAAGGTGATGACCGGGGGGGCCAGGATTACCACCGGCTCGGGCGCCTCGGTTCCCGTTGCGATGCTGATGCGCGGTAGGGCATGGGTGCGGGCGAAGGCGATGATCTTGGTGCGGTCAGGGCCGGTGAAGGCGGCGTCCAGGCGCAGCAGGATGTCCAGCCCGTCGTCGAGCGCGTTGATGACCACGTCCCCGGCGCTGCGCAAGGCCTGGAGGCTGCGCAGGAGGATGCGCAGTTGCGGCAGCAGGGCGAGAATTCCGGGGCGCAGCAGGGTACATTCGCGCATGTCCACCACGTCCGGCGAACGGGCTTTGTGCAGGCCGACGGTGATTTCACCCGCCTTGCGGGTGACTGCGAGATCGACGCGGCGGCGGGTGTGCAGCGCGACTTCCTGCAACGGCGCGATCGGCGCGTCGGCATACCCGGCTCTGGCCAAAGCGTCAGCCAGGAGCGCGGATTTGTCGATATCGGCACGCTCGTCCACGGCGCAACCGCCGCAGAGGCCGAAATGAGAGCAATGGGTCATATGCGTGCCGCTCAGGAGGTCGGGCGGATTATGCTGCGGCTTCCTCATCCCCCGGCGCCTCGATCACGGCGACGTCTTCTTCCAAACCGTGGTCATCGAGGATCGCGCTTTGCGGGCCGCGGCGACGGATCAGCATGAAGGCGGGGATATCGTTGCCAAAGCCGCGCACGTTCGGGCCGTTGTCGCTCGCGTAGTAAGTACGTGGTTCGCGACGGGGGACGATTTCCTCGCGGCGGGGTTCGGCACGGGGCGGACGTGGGGTACGCTCGCGCTCGCGGGGCTGTTCACGCGAGGTTTCACGGGCTTGTTCGCGGGAGGGCTCGCGCTCGCGGGGTTGTTCTTCCTCGCCGCGCGGTTTAGCGGCGGCTTTGGCTGGAGCTTTGGCGCCAGTGCGGCTGCGGCCACCGCGCACGCGGCCGCCACGGTCGCGCCGGGCGTCGCCTTCGGCCCAATCAACGAGGTCCAGGCCGGGGATTTCGATACGCGGAATTGGCGCTGCGATCAGCTTCTCGACCGCTTCCACGGCGAGGCGGTCATCCGGGCTGGCGATGGTGAAGGCCCTGCCCTCCTTGCCCGCGCGTCCGGTACGCCCGATACGGTGGACGTAATCCTCGGCGTGGTGCGGCACGTCAAAATTGAAGACATGGCTGAGGCCGCCGATGTCAATCCCGCGGGCGGCGACGTCCGAGCAGACCAGCAGGCGCAGGTCGTTGGCCTTGAACTTCTCCAGCGTGGCGAAGCGCACGGATTGCGCCAGGTCGCCATGCAGCGCGCCTGCCGAGAATCCATGTTTCAGCAAGGATTTCAGCAGGATATCAACATCGCGTTTGCGGTTGCAGAAGATAATGCCGTTTTGTACCGGATTGTCGCGGACGAGGCGGCGCAGGGTTTCGCGTTTGGCCCAGTCATTTGCCGGTACGTCGATGATTTCTTGGGTAATGGTA
>DAOMCN010000146.1:0-4011 GCA_035427885.1 Acidocella sp.
ACTGCGCAGCGCGCCCGTATGCGCGCTGGCATCGATCCCGCGTGCGAGACCGGAGGCGACGACAAGCCGCTCCGCCAGTTCCGCCGCCAGTGTCTCGGCCATGCGCATGCCGTTGGCTGAGGCGTTGCGCGCCCCAACAACGCCGATGGCGCGTGCCGATAGCAGGCCGACATCACCCAGCACGGCAAGCGCCGGGGGCGCGTCGGCGAGGTCAGCCAGATAGGGCGGGTAGTTTGCGCCACCGAGGAAAATGAACTGACCGCCGAGCCGGGCCAGCGCCTCGGCCTCGCGCTCGATCTCGGCACGGGGAGGAATGCGCGGCGTGGTTGCCCGCCCGCCCGCCTTGGCCAGTTCGGGCAGGGCTGTTAGCGCCTCGGACGCGGTCTCGAAACGCGCCATCAGCCGCCGGTACGTGATCGGGCCGACGCTCTCGGTCCGCACCAGACGCAGACGGTCGAGGTCGCCGCTCAGGAGATCACGCCTTCTGGCCGATTTTAGGCTCAGTGCCCGCGCGCAGCCGCGCGATGTTGGCGCTATGCTTCCAGGTCACCAGAGCAGAGATAATAAGCGCGAACAAAGCCAGATGCCACTGCGCGAAAACCAGCGCGATAAGCGGTGCGGCGGCGAAGGCAATCAGCGCGGAGAGTGAGGAATAACGCAGCGTAAAGGCGGCCAGTAGCCAGGCAAGACAGGCGAGCAGCCCAACGGGAAAACTCGCGCCGAGCAGCACGCCAAGCCCGGTGGCAACGCCCTTGCCGCCCTTAAATCCAAGCCACACCGGGAATAGATGCCCAAGAAACGCGGCCAGCCCAGAGAGCAACGCGGCATCGTGGCCAAAATACCGGGCGAAGAGCACTGCCAGCGTCCCCTTGAGACCATCGAGTAGCAGCGTCGCCGCGGCGAGCTTTTTGTTCCCCGTGCGCAGCACATTGGTCGCGCCGATATTGCCCGAGCCGATTGCCCGGATATCCCCCAAGCCCGCAAAGCGCGTTAGCACAAGGCCAAAAGGGATTGATCCTAAAAGATAACCGAAAAGGATAAAAAAAAGCGTACTCACTGAAAAACCCGCCTTCCGGCTTTCCAGGTGCCGAGGATGGCCCCTTCCAGCGCGCGACCGTCGAAGGGCGTATTTTGTGCTTTGCCCGGTAATTGTCCGGCACTGACCCGCCAGGAATAATCCGGCTGGAACAGGCAGAGGTCTGCGGGGGTGCCTTTATGCATCCGTCCGGCCTCTATCCCAAGCCAAGCGGCGGGGCGGGCGGTGAGCAACGCGAGCGCCCGGGCGAGGGGGAGGTGTCCGGATTGTACCTGCACCAGCGTCACACCGAGCAACGTGGCGAGACCGGCGCCGCCGGGCGCGGCATCGGCAAAGGGCAGACGCTTGTCGTCCGCGCCGCGCGGCTGGTGGTCCGAGGCAATGGCGTCGATCGTGCCGTCGGCGAGGCCGGCTAGCACGGCGCGGCGGTCATGCTCGGCGCGCAAGGGCGGCGAGAGCTTGGCGTAGGTGCGGAAATCACCGATCGCGGTCTCGTTCAGGTCGAAATACGGTGGCGCGGTATCGCAGGTCACGCGCAGGCCCTTGTCCTTGGCGGCGCGAATCAGATCCAGGCTCTCGGCGGTGGTGACGTGGGCGAAATGCACGGCCCCGCCGGTCAACTCAGCGAGGCGGATGTCGCGCGCGACACAGATCGCCTCGGCGGCGGCGGGGATACCGGGCAGGCCCATCCAGGTGGCCCGCGCGCCTTCCGTCGCCGCACCGCCGGTGGCAAGTTCAATGTCCTCGGGATGCTGCACGACGCGCATCTCGAAACCACGGGCGTAAGCGAGCGCCTGGCGCATCAGCCGCGAAGAGCCGATCGTCTTGGCGCCATCGGTAAAGGCGATAGCGCCCGCAGCCTTCAGCAGCCCGTATTCGGCGAGTTCCTGTCCCAGACAGCCGCGCGTGGCGGCGGCGTAGGGCAGCAACGTCATGGAGCCGGTCTCGGCGCCGCGGTTGATAATCTGGCGTACCAGCGCCGGGTCGTCGGTGGCGGGGGAGGCGTCGGGCAGCACGGCGAGAGTGGTGATCCCGCCCGCCGCCGCCGCCTGGGCAACGCTGGCGATCGGCTCGCGCAGCGCAATGCGCATATCCACCAGGCCGGGACAGAGGACCGCGCCCTCGGCGTCGATGATCTCAGCGCCGTCCGGGCGGCCCAGCGAGGGGCCAAAATCAGCGATCATGCCGTTCTGGATAAGCACTTCGCCCTCGACCAGATTTTCGTCGGCGGAATTTAAGTATCTGATTTTGCGAAAAAGTGTCACTTGTGGCCTCGCGCTAAAGAGTCCAGCACAGCCATACGCACCGCAACGCCCATCTCGACCTGCTCCTTGATCAACGAGCGCAGCGGATCGTCGGCGACATCGCTATCGATCTCCACGCCGCGATTCATCGGGCCGGGGTGCATGATCAGCGCGTCCGGCTTGGCATAGGCCAGCTTATGCCGGTCCAGCCCATAAAAGGCGAAGAACTCCCGCGAGGACGGCACCAGACCTCCAGACATGCGCTCTTTCTGTAACCGCAGGGTCATCACGATATCCGCACCCTTAAGCCCTTCCTCCATCGTGTGGCAGACGGTAACGCCCGCCGCCTCGATGCCCGGCGGGATGAGGGTCGGCGGACCAACCACGCGGACGAAATTTCCCATCATGGTGAGGAGCAGAATATTGCTCCGCGCCACCCGCGAATGGGCAATATCACCGCAAATCGCCACGGTGAGCCCGGAAATCCGCCCCTTATGGCGGCGCATGGTCAGCGCGTCGAGCAAGGCCTGGGTCGGGTGCTCATGCGTGCCATCCCCGGCGTTGATCACGGCGGCATCGACCTTCTGCGCCAGCAGGGCAGGCGCGCCGGAGCGGTTGTGGCGCACCACCAACAGGTCGCAGTTCATCGCGTTCAATGTCGCCGCCGTGTCCAGCAGGGTCTCGCCCTTGGTCACGGAGGAGGTCGAGACGGACATGTTGATCACATCCGCGCCGAGGCGCTTGCCCGCCAGCTCAAAGCTGGTGCGCGTGCGTGTCGAGTCTTCGAAGAACAAATTGATCAGGGTGCGCCCGCGGAGCAGATCACGCTGGGTTTTGCCGGAGCGGTTGAGCAGCGCGTAGCTCTCTGCCAGGTCGAGCAGGGAGGTTACGGAGCCGGGGTTCAACCCCTCGATGCCGAGTAGATGCCGGGAGGATGTCATTAAAGCGCGGTTAGATCACATTCACCCGTACCGTGGGAAGAGTCCCGGCGCGATTTGTTAAGCGAGGTTTGCGCTATCCGTGGATCAAAGGGGCTGGTTTAGGGCTGTTTACGCCAGCACACATAA
Organism: Acidocella sp.; assembly: GCA_035427885.1. Lineage (GTDB taxonomy): Bacteria > Pseudomonadota > Alphaproteobacteria > Acetobacterales > Acetobacteraceae > Acidocella. Next base: position 3,348 of record DAOMCN010000146.1, read on the forward strand.
ATCGCAGAATCAATATTATGGAAAGTCAGATATCAATCTCCAATCCATCGTAGCCGGGTTCGACGCCATGCGGCAGGCTTTGGCAAAGCGTACGGTAGTCCATATCGGGCCCCATGTGCGTGAGGATGGTGCGCCTGGGTCGGATTCGCGCCACCCAGGACAGCACGGTGTCGAGATTAGCATGCGTCGGGTGCGGCCCTGCGGAGGTGAAGCAGCCGACAACAAAAACATCGAGCCTACGCAGCGCGTCCAGCGTGGCGTCGTCGAAGCGCACGACGTCCGTGCAATAGGCGAAATCACCGACCCGCAGGCCTAGCGAGCGCGAATAGCCGTGGTCCTGGTCGAAGAATCGCATCTTCAAGCCGAGCATATCGGTCTCTTTCCCGGCGCAAATAGTCCGCGCATCAAACACTGGACGGGAGAAAAAACCACCCTGATAGGGTTTGAACGCGTAGTCGAAACGCTGATGCAACTCTGCCCAGGTTTTCGCGTTGGCGTAGCCGGGCATCGGCGCGCCGAGCAGGCGGTTGAGGATGCGGACCTCATCGAGCCCCGCGATGTGGTCCGCATGGGAATGGGTGTAGAGGATGGCGTCGATCCGCCCGATGCCCTGGCCTGTGAGTTGCTGGCGCAGATCGGGCGGCGTGTCCACTAAAAGTCTTTT
>DAOMCN010000146.1:4021-5792 GCA_035427885.1 Acidocella sp.
TTTACCTTCAGCGGTTTCAATGACAATGCTCGAGCGCGTACGCCGGTTGCGCGGCTCCGCCGGATCGAGTTTCCCCCAATCGCCAAAGCCGTCCGCCCCGCCAATCTGTGGCGAACCCGCCGAACCGCCAACCCCTAGCAGGATAACCTTCATGCCGTCTTCTGGAACAGTTTATGGAAATTCGCCGTCGTTAGCTCTGCCAGAGCTTCTGGCGTTATCCCTTTGATTTCAGATAAAATTTTTGCCGTATGCACGGTATAAGCAGGCTCGTTGCGCTTGCCCCGGAAGGGTACCGGCGCAAGGTAAGGGGAGTCCGTCTCCACCAACAGCCGGTCGAGCGGAATATCCGCCGCAATTTCCCGTATTTCCAGGGATTTAGGGAAGGTCAGGATGCCCGAGAATGAAATATATCCGCCCATCTCGACCGCCGCCTCGGCCAGTTGCCGGGTCGAGGAGAAGCAGTGCAGCAGAAAGTTGAAGTCCCCGCCCATTGCCCGTTCCTCGCGCAGCATCCGGATGATATCGTCGTCGGCGTCGCGCGCATGGATGCAGAGCGGCAGGCCGGAGATCTGCGCCGCGCGGATATTGGCGCGGAAATTCTGCTCCTGCACCTCGCGAGATGCTTTATCGTAGAAATAATCCAACCCGGACTCGCCGATGCCGATCACCTTCGGGTGTTGGGCCAGCGCAGCAATAACCTCCGGCGCGGGCACCGGACCTTCCTCGCCCGCATGGTTCGGATGGATCCCGACGCACGCCCACACATTGTCAAACTGTGCTGCAATATCAATTGCTTGCTTGGATTGGCTCAGCGTAACGCCAATTGTCACCATCTCCGACACCCCGGCGGCGTGGGCACGGGCGACAACGGCGTCCTGCTCGCCGGGCTGATCGAAATAGTCGAGATGGCAGTGGGAATCGACCAGCATTACTTGGCCTCCGCCTCGACGAAGCGCGGAAAAATCCCCATCGGCACCGGCAGGACCGTCCCCTCCGCCAGCGGTGCGTCGAGTGCGACAACCTGACGCGCCTGTGTCGCCACGCCGAGCTGGTCGAGCAGCTTGCCCATGCTGTCGGGCATGAACGGCTGCAGTAGTACGCCGATCACCCGCAGCACGCTGGCCAGGACGTAGAGTACGCTGTTCATGCGCGTCACATCGCCAGTTTTGCGCAGGGCCCAGGGCGCCTGATGGTCGATATACGCATCGGCGGCGCGAATGACCTTGAAAACCTCTTCCAACGCCTCGTGGAAGGCGAGTTTGGTCAGCGCCCCCCTCACCTTCTCGGGCAGATCCGCCGCCGCGGCGAGCAGCACGAGGTCCGCCTCCTGCAACGTCCCACGCGGCGGAACAACGCCGCCCGCGTTCTTGGCGATGAACGAGAGCGTACGCTGCGCCAGATTGCCGATACCGTTGGCCAGCTCGGCATTGATGCGCGCAATCAGCGCCCGGCGCGAGAAATCCCCGTCATTGCCGAACGGCACCTCGCGCAACAGGAAAAACCGCACCGGATCGAGCCCAAATTCATCCACCAGCGGGCGCACATCGATAAAATTGCCGGTCGATTTGCTCATCTTCTCGCCCTCGACCGTCCACCAACCGTGGCTGAACACACGCTCGGGCAGCGCCATCCCGGCAGCCATCAGAAATGCGGGCCAGTACACAGAATGGAAACGGATGATCTCCTTGCCGACCAGATGCAGGCTGGCCGGCCAGTAGCGCGCGCGCGGCGCGTTCTCGATCCCGTAACCGGCCTGCTGGAGCCGGAGCGC
>DAOMCN010000147.1:0-5759 GCA_035427885.1 Acidocella sp.
AACATTCCGGTCAGGCTGCCATCCGGCCCAAGCAGGTGGTCCTGGCCGACGATCTCGCCAAGGGCGCGCGGGCGCAGGCGTTCGGCCAGAGGCTGGCCCGATTGCGGGCCGCCTTGAACCGGCGCGGGCTGGGTTGGAAACAGATCTTCCTCGGGCATCGGCGTAATTTAGCGCGCCGCGGGCATTCGGCCAAATCGGACGCGGGCGGGCACAAGCGGGAAATGAGAATTATCGCAGGCTGGCGTCAGGATGGCGCTGGTATTATGCGAGAGTAAATGAAACCTTAACGGCAAGGAGGCCCTATGAGTGAGTTGATGAGCGAGCGAGGTATGCTCGAGGTCGAATCCCTGCCGTTCTGGTCCGGGCCAATCAAGGTTTGGCCGATTGGCAACGGTGCCACCAACCGTAATTATGGCGTGCAGCAGGCGGACGGGCAGCGGTTCGCCGTGCGGCTCGGGCAGGACCTGCCGCAGCACGGGGTCATGCGGTTTAACGAGCAGGCCGCAGCCCAGGCCGCGGCGCGGGCCGGAATTTCTCCGAAAATCCATTATACGGCGCCGGGCGTCATTGTCAGCCGGTTGTTGCCGGGGCGCAGTCTTGAGATCGACGAGGTGCGGCTGCCGCAAAATCTGCACCGGATCGCCGCCCTCATGCGGCGCTGCCATAGCGGGACTTCGGGGTATCTGCAGGGGCCAATTCTTGCGTTCTGGGTGTTTCACCTCAACCGCACCTATGCCTCGGCGCTCGATAAGACCCAGACCCGGCTCGACGATATGCTGCCGCGCCTGGTCGAGATTAACGCCGCGCTGGAGCGGCGGGTTGGTAAGGTCGATATCGCGCTCGGGCACAATGACCTGATGGCGTCGAATATTTTCGACGATGGCGTGCGGCTCTGGTTGCTCGACTGGGACCATGCCGGGTTCAACGCGCCGCTGTTCGACCTCGCCAGCCTGTCGGTCAATAATCGGTTCTATGCCGAGGATGATGCCACCCTGCTTGAGACGTATTTCGGCGTGGCGCAGCCCGAGGGCGTGTGGGACGGGTTCCGCGCGTTCAAATGCGCCGCCTTGCTGCGCAGGACGCTGTGGAGCGCGCTGGCGGAGACGTCGCCCGAGGCGCGGCATGGCGACAATCAGGTGACTACCGATGAGAGTCTCAGCCGGTTGGATGCCGCGCTGGCCGAGCTTGATTGAACCAGAGCGGATCTGGGCTATATAAAGGGTATGAAAAAATCTGAAGGTCCAGTCATCGACATGACGCCAGAGGGGGCTTTCGTGGAGCCGCCGAAAACGTCCTGGGGGACAATTCTGCTCAGGATTATTGCGCTGGGGCTGGTGGTATTTACCGCCGCGCTGGCATTCTGGATGGCGCTGTTTATTTTGCCGTTTCTGCTGCTGCTTGGGCTCGTCGCGTATTTATTCGTCGGGACGCAGGCGCGGCGCTGATGTTGGAGATTTCGCAGAATATGCCTTTGGAAATGCTCGTTTGAAGCCGCCGATTGGCCGCGATACGCGGTTGTGCATGTCCCTCTCGGCGCGGCCGAGTAATTTTGGCTCGCGGTTTCATAACCATCTCTACGAGGCGCTTGGTCTCGACTATGTCTATAAGGCGTTCCGCATCGAGGATATCGCAGGGGCGATTGCTGGCGTGCGGGCGCTGGGTGTGCGCGGTTGCGCGATTTCCATGCCCTTTAAGGAGGCGGTTATCCCGCTGCTCGATGTGATGGAAGCGTCCGCCAAGGCGATCGATTCAATCAATACCATCGTCAACGATGACGGCCGGTTGACCGGCTACAATACCGACTATACCGCCGTGCGTACGCTGATCGAACAGCTCGGGGTCGAACCGGCGGAGATTGATCGGCGGGGTGGGTTTATCCTGCGCGGGAGCGGGGGGATGGCCAAGGCGGTGGCGGCGGCCCTGCGCGATACGGGATTCAGGCGGGGGATGATCTTTGCGCGCAATGCCCGCACCGGGCCAGAGCTTGCCGCGAGCTATGGGTTTGAATGGCAGCCAGAGCTGGGCAACAGGGTTGCGCCGTTTTTGCTCAATGCCAGCCCGCTTGGCATGGCCGGGGCGGATCAGGATGTGCTCGCGTTTGCGCAGGATCGGATCGGCGCGAGCGAGATCGTGTTCGATATGGTGGCGCTGCCGCTGGAGACGCCAATGCTCACCAAGGCGCGCGAACTGGGCAAGAGGGTGATCACCGGCGGGGATGTCGGAGTGTTGCAGGCGTTGGAGCAGTTTGTGCTCTATACCGGGATCAGGCCCAGCGCGGCGCAGGTCGACGCGGCGGCGGGTTTCGCGCGGACCCCCTAGGCCGGGCTCAGGTCAGGACCGGGTCTAGATCGACGTTGACGCGCAAACTGTGTCGGCCACCGCCCAGGATGATGCCGCGTAAGGGGCTGACATCCTGGAAATCCCGGCCCCAGGCGAGGGTAACGTGTTCGTTTCGCACCAGGAGATTGTTGGTCGGGTCGAAATCCACCCAGCCGATGTCGGCCCCGAGCCAGGAGGAGATCCATGCGTGCGACTGGTCCGCGCCACGGCGTTTTTCCTGGCCGGGGGGCGGCGAGGTGCACAGATAGCCCGACACGTAGCGCCCCGGCAGGCCGAGCGAGCGCAGGCAGGAGATCATCAGATGGGCGTAATCCTGGCACACGCCGGTACGGGTGCGCAGGACATGCGCCGCGGTTGTCGCGTTGTTGGTCACGCCTGGGCGGTAGGTCAGGTCGTTCCAGAGGCGCTGGTTCAGCTCCAGCAGGGCGCTGAGCATGCTTCGGCCCGGCGGGAAGCTCACCGCGGTGTATTCGGCGATGGTGCTGCCGGGTTGAGTGAGGGGGCTGGGCAGACAGAATTCTGCCACGCTCGGGTCGATCACGGCCTGTTGGGCGATGGCTTCCCAGCGCGGCGTGTATTCGGACGCGGGCGGCGCGGGTTGTTCCACGTCCACGGTGGCGCTCAGGGTGACGGAGAATTGCCGGTGCGGCAGGGTCAGCGAGATCGAGGTTGTGTGGTTGCCAAAATGATCGATCTCGTTACGCCTTGTGTCGGGCGCTGGCGAAATGTCCAACTGGGCTTCGCGCATGAACTGGCCGGGGCGGTCGCGCGGGAGCAGATGCATGAAATGCGTCCCCAGGACGACAGGGGCGGCGTAGTCGTAGGTGGTGGCGTGGTGAAGGCGGTAGAGCATGGGCTTACTGAGCGGCCTCCAATTGTTCGTCGTCGTCGAGCTGGTGGGCTTCGGGCAGGAGGGTGAAGAAACGATTGTGCAGGCGGTCCGAGAGCAGGCGCAGGCGTGCGCCCGTCGCGCTCAAGGGGGCGGCGAGATCCGTGGCGCGGCCCACCAGGTTCACGGCTTCGACCTGAAGCAGGCGGGCGGCTTCGGCGTCGTCATCCGCGCCGAGGCGCTCCAGGCAACTGCGTAGCGCGAGGCACTGGAAGGCGAAGCTGCGCGGGTTGTTGGCGTCAGCTAGGAGCATGCTCAGGACCGGGCCGGGGGCGAGGATGCCCGCGTGGCGCAGGTCGTAACTCAGTACGGAATCTGCCAGCTCGATGCCCAGCGCCATGCCCGGCTCCAGGCGCTCGGGCGCGGCGTTGAGCAGGATCGCCAGGGTTTCGGCCAGGGTTTCGGCGCGCTCCAGGCGACGCCCCATCTCCAGGAACAGCCAGCCGCCGTCACGCGACATGTTCTCCGCCGCGATGCCCGCGACCGTTGCAGCGAAGTTCAGCATCGCGGGCAGGGCGGTTTCCTCGTTCGGCAGAGCCTCGGAGGCCTGGTTGAGGGCAAAGCGGACGGTGGCCAGCATGCTCGGGCTCAGGCGTTCGCTCGCGGCGTTGACCAGGCGGCCAACTTCTTTCAGCAGACCGGCGATTGGCTTGCGACGCGAGAGGGTGCTGCGTAGCAGACGCCCAGAGACCGCGCCGCCCGCGAGATCCCCAGGGAGTAGCCCGGCTTGCGCCAGGCAGCGGGCGATCAGGCTGCGTTCGGCGACATCGCGCGGGAGGGAAGTGCCCGATTCGAGGCGGGGTAGCGCCAGCATCAGTAGGCGCGCGGCGGATTCCAGGCGCTCGACCGAACGGCCAAGCCAGAAGAGGTTGTCCGCGATGCGCGAGGGCAGATGCGCGGCGGCGAGGAATTTGGTGCGCTCGGGTCGCTCGGAGGCGGCGGCGCCGGCGATGATCAGGGGTTCGTCGGCTTCGAGAACCCAGACTTCCTTCATGCCCATCAGCGCTGTGCCGGGGGCGCTGTCATTCGCTTCCAGACCGAAGGCGAGGCCGCCGGGGAGGACGCGCCAGTCTGCGCCGTTATGCCAGGCGTAAAGGCGGAAGACCGTGGGGGTCGAGATTAGGCTCGTGCCGTTGACGAAGGGGGCTTTCGAAGCGTTGGTCAGCGGGTCACCATCGGCTAAGGGAAGCCGCGCAGGTTCGCCGGTCATGCGCAGAAAGAGTACTTCAATGTATTCTTTAAGTTCAGGGGCTTCCAGCAGGGCGCTGCCAGGCGCGTTGAGCATGGTCAGGACCCCGGCGCGGATTGCGCCGAAGGCTCCGGGGATGCCAGCGCCAGGGCGGCCGCCTTGTTCCAGCGGGTCCAGCTCAATGCCCGAGAGGCCGCGGATCAGGGTCGCAACGTGGAGCAGGCCGCTTAGGGTTTTTACGTGCAGCGCGCCGTTGCGGGTTGCGAGGTCTCCGGGTTCGATGAGAAGCACGCCCAGCGCGCGGGCGAGAAGTGCGTCGTCCATCATGTCGCGCGCCTCGGCCTGGGCGGCAGCGCCGGCGGAGAGGACGGCGACGAGGTTGCCCTCGGCGTTGCGTTGCAGGTGGTCGAGCAGCATTTCGCGCTCGGGGCGCAGGCTGCGCAGGCTGCCAGAACGGAAAAGCTCAGGGGCGGTGCTGGCAAGTTGGCGGCGCAAGGTCAGCGCGTGGCCTAGGCCTGGGATAACGCCGGTATGGTCGCGCAGCAGCTGGAATTGGCCGTTTGGGCCGCGGATCAGATCCGCCGCGTAGAAGGACAGGCGGGGATAGGCGAGTGGCGTGGCGGTGTGCAGGCTGCACAGGAAATGGCTGTTGCCCAGAACCAGGGCGGGCGGCATCAGCCCTTCATGCAACAGGCGCTGCGGGCCGTAGAGGTCTTCCAGGGTTGCGTTCAACATGCGGGCGCGTTGCAGGAGGCCTGCCTCGATCACGGCGAATTCCGAGGCGGTCAGCGGCGCGGGCAAGGGGTCGTAATGGCGGTTCAGCAGCGCGCCGAAAGGGGCGGCGAGGCGCATCTGGCGGTTGAGCGCCGCGGAACGGCGGGCCAGCTCGTCCGCGCCGAGGTCGCGCACGGCTTCCATGACGGGGACCCAAGGGGTGCGTATCCGACCGGAACGGTCGATCATTTCATCGCAAGTCGCCAAAACATCCATCCATCGAGGCTTAACAGACTGCTCCGTAAGGGGCTACCGGGAATCGAGCGCACTGCAACATCCGGGGGAGGCTCGGCGACTGGAGCGTTTTTGGTTCGCACGGAAACGCTCCGGCTCTGTTTTGGCGAGCAACTTCATCCGGTTATGTTGAACCACTCGGTTCAGCTTACCCAGACATCGCGCTAGCGCCCAGGAACGGCCCGGTTTTTGCTTTACTCCTTTTGCGACGCCCATCACGCGGGGCTTGCGGTGAAGTCGATTTTGTTGGCAGCCTGTGGGGGAGAAGATAATGAAGGAGAAGTGAAGGTCGGGTTTAAGTGGTGAAATCCTTCGCGCTTTTTTTCGTCCTGG
>DAOMCN010000148.1:0-5739 GCA_035427885.1 Acidocella sp.
CGGAGTCGCCATCCACCGGCGGAACCGGGAAATAGCCGCCCTTGACGCCGGGACGGTGGCCCATGTTGCCTTCCGGGTAGTCCTTCATCGAAGAGCCGGGGCCTTCGATGCTGTCCACCTGGTAGGTGCCGAAATTGCCGCCGGTGCCGAATTTGACGGAGTCAAAAATAAAGAACTCAGCTTCCGCGCCGATCAGCACGCTATCGCCGATGCCCGACGCCTTGACATAAGCTTCGACCTTCTTGGCGGTTGAGCGCGGGTCGCGGGCATAGCCCTGGCCGGTAGCGGGTTCGATAATGTCGCAGAACAGGATCAGGCTTGGCTTGGCCGCGAACGGGTCCATGACCGCCGTGTCCAGGTCCGGCTGGAGGATCATGTCGGACTCATTGATCGCTTTCCAGCCCGCGATCGAGGACCCGTCGAACATGAACCCGTCTTTGAGCGAGTCCGCGTCCACAGTCGAAATATGTTGCGCCGTATGCTGCCACTTGCCCTTCGGGTCAGTAAAACGCAGGTCAACATATTCGACCCCGTTTTCCTTGATCATTTCCAGAACTTTGCTAACGCCGTCGGCGCTCTCAGCGGGCTTCTTCGCCATGCTTAATCCCCGTTTTGTATAAATAATTACTTACCCAGCCTACGCAGCCGCACCATGCGGTCCACGAATCCTGATCCGTGGCAAACATGTTAGCGATGCGCCCGCGCCAGGACAATGTCCCCTAGATGGCGGCGTCGCCTTTCTCGCCGGTGCGGATGCGAATCGCTTCCTCGACAGTGGAGATAAAGATCTTACCATCGCCAATCCGCCCGGTCCGCGCGGCGTTCATAATCGCCTCGACGGCGCGCTCGACCACGGCATCCTCGCAGATGACCTCAATCTTCACCTTAGGGAGAAAGTCCACCACGTATTCCGCGCCGCGATAGAGCTCAGTATGGCCCTTCTGCCGGCCAAAACCCTTGGCTTCGACGACGGTAATACCCTGCAGTCCAACCTCGTGGAGCGCCTCTTTAACTTCATCGAGCTTAAACGGCTTAATGATCGCTTCGATCTTTTTCATCTGGTCCACGCCCGCACGCGGCAGGCGCCCTCCTCTTGTGTTCGTGCGGACAGCGCAAATGCGCGCCAGCCAACGGGCTGGCATCAGTAACCTTGCACGCGCCGTGCCATCGCGCAATTTACCCCCTCTAACCAGGGATTGCGCTGGCGTAAAAAAAAACAAACAGGACAATTGCCTACGCAACAGCGGTCTTCGCCTAATTTTTAAGCAGTCTTGCCGCCTGCGCCCCAAGCGCGGTACGCTCCCCGCGTAAACAAAGGAACCGCAATACGTTCCGCGCCGAGACCAAGGAAATATCGTGAAGCCAGCCAACACCCTCCTCCAGCAAACCGGCACAACAATTTTCACCGTGATGTCGGCCCTCGCGACGCAGCACGGCGCGATCAACCTCGGCCAAGGCTTCCCCGACACCGAAGGCCCGGCGGACATCGTACAGGCCGCCGCCGACGCTCTGCTGGACCACCGCAACCAGTACCCCCCGTTGACCGGCCTGCCCGAGCTGCGCGAGGCGGTCGCGCGCGCCAACGTACGTTTCTACGGCCTGGAAATCGACCCGGCCAGCGGCGTTGTCGTCACCTCCGGCGCAACCGAGGCGATCACCGCCTGCCTGATGGCCCTGATCAACCCCGGCGACGAAGTCATTTTGATCGAACCGCTCTACGACACATACCTGCCGGTGGTGAAACTACTGGGTGGCGTCCCCGTGCTGGTGCGCCTCAGCCCCCCGGCCTGGGAACTCCCGCGCGACGCCCTGGCCGCGGCCTTTTCGGAAAAAACCAAGCTGCTCCTCCTCAACACGCCGATGAACCCGACCGGCAAGGTGTTTACACCCTCAGAGCTGGAATTCATCGCAGCCCTGCTGCTCCGCCACGACGCCTACGCGGTGTGCGACGAAGTCTATGAACATCTGGTCTTCCCCCCCGCCCGGCATGTGCCGCTGATGACCCTGCCCGGCATGGCCAACCGCTCCTTGCGAATCGGTAGCGCTGGCAAAACATTTTCTCTGACCGGCTGGAAGGTCGGCTACGTCTCGGGTCCGCCCTCCCTGCTCGGCCTGGTCGCCAAGGCGCACCAGAACCTGACGTTCACCACCGCGCCCAACCTGCAACGCGCCGTGGCGCTTGGCCTGGCCAAGCCGGATGCCTATTTTGCCTCCCTGGCGTCGGACCTGCAGGAACAGCGCGACATTCTCGACGCGGGGCTGAAGCGCCTGGGCTTCGTCACCCTACCCGCCGATGGTAGTTATTTCATCACCGCCGACTTCCGCCCGCTCGGCTTCAACGGCGACGACGCCGCCTTCTGCCGCGCCATCACCGAGCAAGCCAAGGTCGCCGCCATCCCGGTTTCCGCCTTTTACGTGGCGGACGCACCGGCCCACTACGCCCGTTTTGCCTTCTGCAAACAGCCCACCGTGCTGCGCGAAGCCCTGGCGCGACTGGAAACATGGCGCGCCACGCACAGAACAGGTTGACGGCCCTGCCTTGCGCGCAGTACGACGCCCCCACCCTGGATGGCGGACGTAGCTCAGTTGGTAGAGCGCCGGTTTGTGGTACCGGTTGTCGCGGGTTCAATCCCCGTCGTTCGCCCCAGGGTTTTACTCCCCCCTTCCGTGACTGACGCCGGCCTGGCCCCTATATCCAAGACATGGAGCGCGCCGACATGGGGCGCCCCGCTCCCGTAGGAGGACGTAAAGATGGACAAAAAAATTCCTCAAAACCCGCCCGCTGGAATACAGCCCAACGCGGTTGAATCCCCCGAGCCTGTCGAATGCAGTTCCCCGCCGTGCCTGTTGCATGAGCTTGACCCCGCCTTCGCCGGGCTGAGCGAACCCGCCGCTGCGCCGCCCCCCGCACCGGCCTCCAAGCCAAAGTAGCGCCGCGCGATGCATCTGCTCCTGCCGCTTCTAACTTTCAGCGCCGCCGCCACGCTACTGACCATCACCCCAGGCACCGACACGATGATGGTCCTGCGCACCGCCGCCGCCCGTGGCCAGCGCAGCGGCGCTGCGGCAGCGCTCGGCATCGGGCTGGGCTGCATGTTCTGGGGTGCCGGCGCCGCCTTTGGCCTTACCGCCCTGCTCACGGCTTCCAAACTCGCCTTCACGGTGCTTAAAACCCTGGGTGCCGCCTATCTACTCTGGCTCGGCCTCAACCTCCTGCGTCACCCCAGGCACAGCCTCTCTCCCCCCGCCGGGCAGCAGGCTCGCGGCCTCTGGCCCGCTTTCCGGGGCGGCCTGCTGACCAACCTGCTGAACCCGAAGATCGGCATTTTCTACATCACCTTCCTGCCGCAGTTCATCCCCCATGGGGCGAACGTCCCCGCGTTCTGCCTGCTGCTTGCCGGGATCCATGTGCTGCTCAGCCTGCTCTGGTATAGCCTGCTCATCGCCCTGACTCGCCCTCTGGGCGCGTTCCTGTCGCGCCCGCGCACCGTCAAAGCCCTGGACCGCATCACCGGCTGCGTCTTCACCGGCTTCGGCCTCAACCTGGCCCTGGCGCACCCCCCCTGACGCGCCAGGGCAGACGCGTCAGAGCCCCCACCCGCCGAGCGAGCGCCCAAGCTCGGCCTTAGGCGGGTGCTGCGCCGCGTCGAATGCGCTCAGCAGCCCCATCGTCTCCTCGATCGGCACCGGCCTGGAATAGAGATAGCCCTGCGCTTCCCCACAACCGTTGAGCCGGACAAAATTCAACTGTTGCTCCGTCTCAATCCCTTCGGCGGTAATCACGAGCCCAAGACTACGACCCATCCCGGTCACCGCGCGCAAAATGGCGACGGATTCGACATTATCAGGCAGATCCTTGATGAATGAGCGATCCACCTTAATCTTATCGAACAGAAACCTGCGCAGATAATTGAGCGAGGCATAGCCCGTGCCAAAATCATCAAGCGTCACGCGCACGCCGAGTTTGCGTAGATCGCGCAAAACGGCGAGCGTATTTTCATCGTCGTGCAGGAATGCCGTTTCGGTAATCTCCAGCTCCAACCGCCGTGCTGGCAATCCCGAGCTGAGCAGCGCCTCGGTAACGGCCTGGACCAACCCCGTATCGCAGAACTGTACGGGCGAGAGATTGACCGCAACCCAGACCGGATCGGGCCATGAACACGCCTGGCGGCAGGCTTCTTTCACGGCCCAGCGGCCCAGCGACAAGATCAGCCCGGTTTCCTCGGCCAGCGCGATGAACTCGTCTGGCATCATCATGCTGCCATCGGCTTGTTTCCAGCGCATCAGCGCCTCGAAGCCGACAATCCGGTTGGAGCCAAGCGTCACCACCGGTTGATAGTACAGCGCCATTTCCTGTTGTTCGAGCGCCGTATCCAGCGCCGAGCGCAGCATCTGCCGTGCCGCGATACGCCGCTCCATATCCACCGAAAAAACCCTGTACGCGCCGCGCCCGGCCGCCTTCGCGGCGTACAGTGCAATATCGGCTTTCTTCAGGAGATCCTCGGGATCGCGCGTATTCTTATCCGAGAACGCAATCCCAAGACTGGTGCCGCAGCGCAGCGCGATCCCGTCCACCGAAAACGGCGGGTTGAACGCCGCGATCACCCGTTGCGCAAGATGGTCCGCATCCCCATGGCTGCGCAGATCGGGCATCAGAACGGCAAATTCATCGCCCCCGAGCCTGGCCACCATCGTCCCTTCGCGCAAGCAGCCTTTAAGCCTGAGCGCCGCATCCTTGAGCAGCGCATCGCCAACAGAATGTCCGAAATTGTCGTTGATATCTTTGAAATGATAGAGATCAATTTCCAGAACTGCGAACTCGCCCTGCCCCGCCGCAACATCGTGGATTGCCTTATTGAAGCTTGTCCGGTTGGCCAGGCCGGTCAATGTATCGTGGCGCGAAAGATACATCAATTCGCTTTGAAAATTATGTCGTTCCGAAACATTGCGAAAAAACACGGAGAGACTACTCTGTAACGGAAATGCGTGAATCTCCAGCCACATATTCAGCAACGGCACAAACTGCTCGAACTCAACCGTAACGCGCTCAGCCATCGCCTGGCGCAAACGCTGGTCGAAATCGCTGTTTATGGCGACCTTGAACGCCGCCCAGAAATTCGTCCCGACCAGCTCCCTTCTGCCGCCGAGCAGCTCCGTGGCGCGGCTGTTGGCGTATTCGATCCTCCAATCCTTATCCGCAACGATGACGTTATCTGTTGTGCTCTCGAGCACCGCCGAGAGCTGCGCGGTTGAACGGTCAATCTTTTTGCGCTCCTCGGTGATTTCGGTAATATCGTGGGACATGCACAACATGCGCGTCGGCGTCCTGTTCGGCCCATCGATGCCGCAGATCGCGTTTTTCCACCATTTCATCTCGCCTTTTCTGGAGAGGGTGAACCCGGTGAAATGCGCCGTATTGCCCCGCCTCGCTGCGGCAAAACTGTTTTGGATAACCGCGTGGAACTCCTCATGCCAGAAATCCGCCCATTTCTCGCCCAGAATATTCTCATGACTCTCAAGCCCCAGCAATTTCCGGCCTGAGTTGTTGATATATAGAAGCCGCCCCTCCAGATCGAGCACCTTGATGCAGTCGGGCGCAATTTCCAGCACCTTCTGCGAGAACATGTCAGCCTCATGCATGTCGAAAACCGTCTTGTGCAAATCGAGCCCGGCCGAAACGCCCATCGCCAGATTGGATAATTTCTCAATATCGGCCTTGGCAAAACGCCGGGGCTTCGT
>DAOMCN010000149.1:0-4350 GCA_035427885.1 Acidocella sp.
GAAATCGCGCTTCAGCTCATCCACCAGCTCCTCGATTTTCAGCGTGCTGATAGGGTCGAGCGCGCTGGTCGGTTCGTCGAGAAGCAAAATTTCAGGGCGCACAGCGATGGAGCGGGCGATGCACAGGCGCTGCTGCTGGCCGCCGGAGAGGCCTAGCGCGGAGCTGTTCAGCCGGTCCTTGACCTCGTTCCACAGGGCGGCGCGGGTCAGCGACCATTCGACGCGCTCGTCTAGTTCGGATTTGGAGAGTTTTTCGTGCAGGCGCACGCCGAAAACGACGTTCTCGTAGATGGATTTTGGAAACGGGGTCGGCTTCTGGAACACCATGCCGACGCGGCGGCGGAGCTGGTTCAGGTTCTGGCCCGGGTCGATGATGTTCGTGCCGCCCATCATGACTTCGCCCTCGGCGCGCTGCCCGGGGTAGAGGTCGTACATGCGGTTGAGCACGCGCAGCAGGGTGGATTTGCCGCAGCCCGAGGGGCCGATCATCGCCGTGGTCTGGCGATCCGGGAAGTCGATGGAAATATCACGCAGCGCGTGGGTCGCGCCGTAATAGAAATTTAGATTGCGAATCGATACCCGGGGCGCATTCTCAGGCGTGGGAGAGGCAAGATCGTCGAGGAGTGCAGTTTCGTGCATTGGATGACTCGCATTTTCCATGACCGCCTCATTAGGCGTGTTGTGTGACACTACGATGACAGTACGATTAAGCTTCGATGACAGAAACCCGGTATTGATCTTTTCCTGCAGGTTTGGCCCGGCATTATCACAGTGCCGGGCCGAAGCGATTACACTTTTACCGCTTTGGGCGGCAGGGCAAGCGCAATCGAGAGTTCTTTCAGCCGCGTTGGCGCGATCGGGGCGGGGGCGCCCATCATCAAATCCTCGCCCTGCTGGTTGAGCGGGAAGGCGATGACCTCGCGGATGTTCGGCTCGTCGGCGAGGAGCATGACAATGCGGTCGATACCCGGCGCGGAGCCGCCATGCGGCGGGGCGCCATAGCGGAAGGCGTTCAACATGCCGCCGAAGCGCGCCTCCACCTCCTCCGGGCCGTAACCGGCAAGCTCGAAGGCGCGCAGCATGATGTCCGGGCGATGGTTACGGATCGCGCCGGAGGACAGCTCGATGCCGTTGCAGATGATGTCGTACTGGAAGGCCTTGATGGTCAGCGGGTCCTGGTTGTTCAGCGCATCCAGACCGCCTTGGGGCATCGAGAAAGGGTTGTGCGAGAAGGCGATCTGTTTGGTCTCTTCGTCCAGCTCGTACATCGGGAAATCGACGATCCAGCAGAATCTGAATTCGCCCGGCGCGATGAGGCCGAGGTCGTGGCCGAGTTTTGTTCTGACCGCGCCCGCGAATTTTGCGGCGTCCAGGGGTTTGCCGGCGGCGAAGAAGACGGCGTCGCCCGCGTTGAGGCCGCAGGCGGCGCGGATGGCTTGCGCCCGCTCGGGGGCGAGGTTTTTGGCGATTGGCCCCTGCGGACCGGCTTCAGAGAAGGTGATGTAGCCCAGGCCTCCTGCACCCTCGGAGCGCGCCCAGTCGTTGAGCTTATCGAAGAAGCTACGCGGGTTGGCGCCCGCACCTGGAGCCGGGATGGCGCGCACGATGCCGCCCGCCTCGATGATTTTGGCGAACAGGCCAAAGCCCGAGCCGCGGAAGGCTTCGGTGACATCAGTGATTTCCAGCGGGTTGCGAAGGTCCGGCTTGTCCGAGCCGTATTTGAGCATCGACTCGTCATAGGGGATGCGGATGAACGGCGGCTTGGTCACCTTGCGGCCGTTCGAGAACTCCTCGAACACGCCCGCGATCACCGGTTCGATGGTGTTAAATACGTCCTCTTGCGTCACGTAGCTCATCTCGAAATCGAGCTGGTAGAACTCGCCGGGCGAGCGGTCGGCACGCGAGGCTTCGTCGCGGAAGCACGGCGCGATCTGGAAATAGCGGTCGAAGCCCGCGACCATGAGGAGCTGTTTGAACTGCTGCGGCGCTTGCGGCAGGGCGTAGAACTTGCCCGGATGGTTGCGCGCGGGGACCAGAAAGTCGCGCGCGCCCTCGGGCGAGGAGGCGGTCAGGATGGGGGTCTGGAACTCGGTGAAACCGCAATCGATCATGCGGCGGCGGAAAGAGGCGATAACGCCAGCGCGCAGCATGATGTTCTTGTGGACCTGTTCGCGGCGTAGATCGAGGAACCGGTATTTTAGGCGTAATTCGTCGGGGTAGTTTTCATTGCCCGCGACCTGGATGGGCAGGACATCGGCGGTAGATTGCACGCTCAGATGCTCGACGCGCAACTCAATGCCGCCAGTCGGGAGTTTGGGGTTCTCCGTGCCCGGCGCGCGCGCCACGACGGTGCCGGTGACGGTGATGACGGATTCGACTCGCAGTGCTTCCGCCGCGGCGAAAGGCGCGCTTGGTTCGGCGGCGCCAGAGGGAGCAAAAATACACTGGGTAAGACCGAAATGGTCCCGCAGGTCGATGAACAGCAGGCCGCCGTGGTCGCGTTTGGCGTGGACCCAGCCAGAAAGGCGAACGGTTTGGCCGATATTCTCGGGCCGCAAGGCGGCACAGGTGTGGGTGCGGTAGGGGTGAAAATTTTCCATGAGGGGGAAAGAAACCGCGCCCTCTTTCCTGTCAAGCCGTGGAGTGTTTAAGACAGGTTATGAGCCAGATAGAAACAGCCTTCATCACCACCACCGCCGAGCTTGCCGCCTTGTGCGAGCGCCTTGCCACCGAGGATTTCGTCACGGTGGATACCGAATTCATGCGCGAGCGCACTTATTACCCGGAGCTGTGCCTCGTGCAGCTCGCGGGCACGCGCGATGTTGCGGTGGTGGATGCACAGGCCAAGGGGATTGACCTCGCCCCGCTCGGCGCGCTGTTGGCCAAGCCCGATGTGGTGAAGGTCTTTCATGCGTGCCGTCAGGATGTGGAGATTTTCCTCCTCCTCTTCGGCGGGGTTCCGGCCAATCTGTTTGATACACAGGTGGCGGCGATGGTCGCCGGGTTTGGCGATCAGGTCGGCTACGACGCGCTGGTCCAGGCGATGACTGGCGGGCATATCGACAAGGCGCATCGCTTCTCGGACTGGTCCGCCCGGCCGCTAAGCAAGGCGCAGATCGACTACGCCGCCGCCGATGTGACGCATCTGCGCGTGGTCTATGAACGCCTGCTGGCGCGGTTGCGGCTGGACGGGCGGCTGGACTGGGTCGGCCAGGAGATGGCGGCGTTGGCCGAGGAGAAGATGTATCGCGTGGACCCCGATCGCGCCTGGGAGCGGCTCAAGCTGCGCACCGGCAATCGGCGGCAGCTGGCGATTGTTCAGGCAATCGCCGCGTGGCGCGAGCGCGAGGCGCAGAGGGTCAATATCCCGCGCCAGCGCCTGATCAAGGACGAACAGATCCCCGAGATCGCGGCCCTGGCCCCGGATTCAGCCGAGGCGCTGAGCCGCGCGCGTGGGATTACCACCGGCTTCGCGCAGGGTAAGTCCGGCGCGTCGCTGCTGGCGGTTATCTCCGAGGCGAAGGGGATTGCCGAGGAGGGGTTACCCAAGGCTGAGCGCCCGCGCGATACGCCGCGCGCTTCGCCCGCCCTGGTGGCGCTGCTCAAGGTGCTGCTCAACGCCGCCGCCGAACAGAACAACGTGGCTCCGCGGCTGGTCGCCAGCGCCGAGGACATCGAGGCGTTGGCGCTCGACGAGACCGCCCCTAACCTGGCGATGGAAGGCTGGCGGCGGGATATGTTCGGCGCGAATGCGGTGCGGCTGATCCGGGGCGAAATCGCGCTCTCGGCCCAGGGCAAGCGGGTGCGTATCGTCGAGTTGGCGCCGCCGGAGGGATAAACCCGGTAAGGAATTTCCCGGAACGGTAAGGAATTTCTCGGAAGTAAGGAATATTCTGTCGTTTTTGCCCGCGAAGGTAAGGAAATTTGCGATTTATAAAGCTTTCGCTGCGATAACTGCCCTGGCCTAGAGCAATGTTCCGTCGAGCCGAACCAGCAGGTTCCGCACGATGGAATGAAGTTGCTCGCCGGGCATTGCAGAGGCGGAGCAAAAATTGATCACCAGCAAGCTGACTTCCAAGGCGCAGACCACCATCCCGCAGTCCGTGCGCCGCCATCTCGGGCTCAAGCCCGGCGATCTGATCGGGTTCATCATCGAGGGCGAGCGCGTCGTCCTGACCAAGCCGCTCGCAGCAGCGCCTCAGCGTGCCGCGATTGCGGTGTTCGGAGAGTGGGAGAGCGACGCGGATCAGAAATCCTATGACCGGCTTTAAGCGCTGGGACGTGGTTAAGCTTCCGTTCCCGCCGGGAGAATTCCGCCAGCGCGGCGCGCTCGGCCTGAGATTCGCCCTC
>DAOMCN010000149.1:4360-5717 GCA_035427885.1 Acidocella sp.
GGCTGGCCGGGGGATATCGAGGTCGGGGATATTCTCTCCGCCGGACTGGGCGTGCCCTCCGTTATCCGTACCGCCAAGATCCTCACCGTCGAGGCGAAGAACGCCGAGATTACCGGCGCCTTGCTCGGGCCGCAGCGGCGGCAGGTCAGTGAGCAGGTGTTCGCCAATATGGGGCTGACCGGGGCGGCGGCTTAGCGTTGGCCGCATAAAATCTTTGGAAATTTGGGCCGGGGCGTAACGGCGCCCCGGCCTTAATTTTACGCGGTGACTTTTTTGGCCAGCATGTTGTGGGCAACGAGGTATTCGGCGATCTGCACGGCGTTCAGCGCGGCGCCCTTGCGCAGATTGTCCGAGACGCACCAGAAGGCGAGACCATGCGGCACGGTCGGGTCCTTGCGGATGCGCGACACAAAAACCGCGTCCTCGCCCTGGCACTCGATCGGCGTGATGTAGCCGGCATCCTCGCGGGTGTCATGCACCACGACGCCGGGTGCATGACGCAGCGCCGCGCGGGCTTCGTTCACCGTCACCGGGTTCTCGAACTCGACGACGACGGATTCGGCATGGCCGATGAACACGGGGACGCGCACGCAGGTCGCGATCACGTCGATCTTCGGGTCGAGGATCTTCTTGGTCTCGACGACCATCTTCCACTCTTCCTTGGTCGCGCCGTCTTCCATGAACACGTCGATCTGCGGGATTACGTTGAAGGCGATGTCCTTCTGGAACACCTGCGGCGGGTTCTTGCTGTGGACGTAATGCACCTTAGTATTGGCCAGCAACTCGTCCATGCCTTCCTTGCCGGCACCGGAGACGGACTGATAGGTCGAGACGACGACGCGCTTGATCTTGAACTTGTCGTGTAGGGGCTTGAGCGCCACCAGCATCTGGATGGTCGAGCAGTTGGGGTTGGCGATGATGTTGCGCTTGGCGAACTGGGCGATCGCCTGCGGGTTCACCTCCGGCACGATCAGCGGGATCTCGGGGTCCATTCGGAACTGCGAGGTGTTGTCGATGACGACGCAGCCTTGGGCGGCGGCGCGAGGGGCGTGGACCGCCGAGATCGACGCGCCCGGCGAGAACAGGCCGATATCCCAGCCAGTGAAATCGAATTTGTCGAGATTCTGCACGGTGAGGACCTTGTCCTCGCCGAAGGAAACCTGAGACCCGGCGGAACGGCCAGACGCCAGAGCGGCGACTTCCGAGACCGGGAAATGACGCTCGGCGAGCGTTTTCAGGATTTCGCGCCCAACCGCACCGGTGGCACCGACAACCGCAACCCTGAACGACATGACCAAAACTCCAAAATTAAAAAACGGAGCCCGAGGTAAAGCCAAAGACCGGGTAACGCAAGTTG
>DAOMCN010000150.1:0-5710 GCA_035427885.1 Acidocella sp.
AATCAGTAGAGCTGTGGCGAATAAGTTACACTTTATGACACCACCGCGACGCTACGTCACGCAGCCATCCGCCTACGCTGCGACATCCACAAGCACAATCTCCGCCGCTTCCGCGGCATCAATCTCGACCTGCGGCTCCTCGTGCAGCGCAACCCCGTCGCGCGCGCCAACGGCCACGCCGTTCACCGTGATCGCCCCGGACGCCACAACCAGATACGCTGCCCGGCCATTGGCCAGGTCATAGCGCACGCGTTCTCCCGCCGCGAGCTTCGCCGCCAGGACGGTGGCATCCGCATAAAGCGGTAGCGCTCCAGCCTCGGCGTCTTGTGTACGGCCACTGGCCAGAATTTGAAGCCCCTGTCCGGTCGCGCGCGGAAACTCCCTGGCGCCCCAGCCCGGCGCGACGCCGTCGCGGTCCGGCAAAATCCAGATCTGGAACAGCCTTGTCGGTTCCGCCTCCAGGTTCATCTCGGCGTGGACAATGCCAGTACCCGCATGCATGACCTGAACATCGCCGGCCCGCGTCACCCCCACGTTGCCCAGGGAGTCCTTGTGGGAAATCGCCCCCTGCCGGACAAAGGTGATGATCTCCATGTCTTTGTGCGGATGTGCGCCAAAGCCCATCCCCGGCGCGATCTCGTCATCATTCCACACTAGCAACCGGCCAAACCCCATGCGCTTGGGGTCGCGGTAATGGCTGAAGCTGAAGTGGTAGCGCGCATTGAGCCACTCATTACGGAACGCACCCAAGGACGCGAAAGGACGAACATCAATCATCTGAACCCACCTGAAAATTGCACTTGCTGTAACTTAGGACATTGGCGCGCAATTGCCAGGAATCAGGCTAACGGTTCATCAACACCGGCAGGGTGGCGTTTTCGAGCACATAGCGCGTGGTGCCGCCCAGGATAAGCTGGCGCAGACGCGAGGCGATGGAATACGCGCCTAGAGACATCAGATCCGCGCCAAAATCATTCGCGGCGGCGAGTAGCCCCGCCCCAACCACGCGCTCGATCGGCTCGAACTTGACGACCTCGGCGGTCACGCCGTGCTGTGCGATATATTCCGCCACTTCCTCCCCGCTCGGCCCGCGGCGGAAATACGCATCGGCGACAAGGATCCGCACCGCCTCGGCCTGGCGCACGAAGGGCATGACCGACGCCAGCGCGGAGGCCGCATTGGCCGTGCCGTTCCAGGCGATGGCGACGCGCTTGCCGATGCTCTGCGGCGGCGCGACCGGGGCCAGCAACACCGGCCGTCCGGAGTCAAACAGCACCGCATGCAGCGCCTCGGCGGCGGCGACATCCTCGCCCGACAGCGGATGCGGCACGACGGTACAATCAGCCAGCCGCGCCTGATGCGCGACGATATCCTCCTCGCGCCCGGTGATCACGGTGAAGGTTGCGCTCGGCTCATCGCTCCCGCCCCTCGGCTCACCCACAGGCACGCCCTGTGCCTCGGTTGCGGCGTAGAACAGCTCGCGCAGATTGCGCGCGCAGGCGCTGCTCTCATGCTCGGCGGCGCTCATCATCTCCTCGATCATCGCGCCCGAGAGTCCCTCCCCCGCCAGCGGCGCGATATCGCGCGAGTCGGGGCGGATATGCATCACCTGTAAATGCCCGTTCCACATTTTGGCGAGCATCAACCCGGCATGGAGTGCCGCCTCCGCCGAGGCGGAGCTGGCAACGGGGAGCAGAAATTTGCGAACCGACATAATTTACGTCTCCAGTTACCTCCGGCTTATACCACAGCCTACTACGGCGCCAGAAACGCAATATCCCGCGGCCGGTGCGTTAAATGCTCGCCACCATCGACCGTCAGCGTCACCCCGGTGATCGAGGGCGTGCGCAATATGAACAGCGCTGCGGCGGCAATCTCCTCCGGCGTCGCCCCGCGCTGCAGCGGATTGGTCCGCCACGCCCGCTCGAAACTCTCAGGCGTCTGCTTGGGACTTGGCAGCGTCAGCCCCGGCGCGATACCGCAAACTCGGATATTGGGGGCGAGCGCCAGCGCCAACATGTCCGTCGCCGCCGCCAGCGCCGCCTTGGAGAGGGTATAGGTGAAGAAATCGGGGTTGAGATTGCTCAGCTTCTGGTCGAGCATATTGATGATAACACCCTGCGCCGGGGCCTGGGCAGCAAATGCCTGCGCCAGTAGGACAGGGGCAACGAGATTGGGCCCCATATGCGCCGCCATCCCCTCCGCCGTTGCGCTGCGCGCGGTGTCGAAGACAAAGCGTGAGGCGTTGTTCACCAGCCCCAGCAGCGGCCCCGCCTCGGCGATCAAGCGCGCGGGCACCGCGGGGTCCGCGAGATCTCCACGCAGCACCCTCCCGCCCAGCTCCTCCGCCAGCGCGTCGGCCTCCGCCCCGGACTGGTTGGCGTGGAGAATGACGGAATACCCCGCCTCGGCAAATGCGCGGGCCATCGCAGCGCCTAAGCGCTTCGCCCCGCCGGTAATCAAAATCGCGTTCATGACGCCAGACTACAACATATCTCGCAGGCGAAAATAGGTGGTGGCGAGCAACAAGGCCGGAACCCTCAGCGCCCGCCCGCCGGGGAAGCGCGCATGGGGGATCGCGCCGAACACATCGAAGCGCTCCGCCTGCCCCGCGACCGCCTCGGCCATCAGCTTTCCCGCCAGCCCGGTCAGCGCAAGGCCATGTCCGGAAAACCCCTGCGCGAAGAGAATATTCTCCCCCAACCGGCCAAAATGCGGCGCCCGGTTCTGGGTGATATCCACATTCCCGCCCCACAGATACTCGACCTTTGCCCCCGCCAGTTGCGGAAATACCCGCGTTGCCCGCGCCAGCATGGACGCCCCCAAGCTCGGCGGCGGCAGCGTCGAGTAGGACACCCGCCCGCCGAACAACATCCGGTCATCGGCCGAGCGCCGAAAATAATCGAGGACAAAATTAAGATCCGCCACCGCCTCGTTGCCGGGGATGAGGTTGCGCACGTCATCGCGCGGCTCGGTCGCGATGATATAGGTCCCGACCGGCATGATATAGCCCGCGAGCGGGCGCATCAGCCCGCCCAGATACGCCCCTCCCGCGACGATGAGAAACTTGGCTCTTACCCGGTGGCGCGCCGTATGCAGCGTCACCGTTTTCCCCGTCTCGACGCGCAGCGCCTTGCTGTTTGAAAACAGTTTCGCCCCCGCCGCCTGCGCCGCTTTTGCCAGCCCCAGCGTGTAGTTCAGCGGATGAATATGCCCCGAGACCGCATCCTCCAACGCCGCCAGATAGCGCGGACTGTCCAGCCGCGCGCGCAGCGCCCCGCCTTGTAAAATCCGCCCGACTGGCGCGCCCAGCGCCGCCAGCTCCTCTTGCATTTCCTCCAGCTCGCGCACCTGGCGGGGCTTGATCGCCGCGTGCAAATACCCCCTGACCGGATCACAAGGGATTTCAAACCGCCCGATCTGCCCGTGGAGCAGCGCCACGCCCTCCATCGACATATCCCAGAGCCGCTTCGCCCGCTCCGCGCCGACCAGCGCCTTGATTGTCGTCTGGCTTGCGGCAAATCCCGGCAGCGCCTGCCCGCCATTGCGTCCAGAAGCGCCCCAGCCGATCGTTTCCCCCTCCAGCAACGCCACCTGATACCCGCGCTCGGCCAGATGCAACGCCGCCGAAACCCCGGTGATCCCGCCGCCGACAATGGCGACATCGACCGCGAGATCGCCCTCAAGCGCCGGGGTCTCCAGCGCAACCTTGCGGGTGGCCGCGTAATAACTTCCCGTCTTCATCGCGGTTAAACGTTCAGCAGCAAATGCTCGCGCTCCCAGGAGCTGATAACGCGCAGATACGTCTCGTATTCCAGCCGCTTCACCGCCACCAACACATCGACGATCTTCTCGCCCAACACGGTGCGCATCTCGGCGGAACGATCCATGACATCGAGGGCCTGCGAGAGTTCGCGCGGCAGCGTGTATTCGCCCGAATACGCAGAGCCAATCTGTGCTGGCGTGGGCTGCAACCCTTCGACCATGCCCATATAGCCGCAGGCCAGCGTCGCCGCGAAGGCGAGGTACGGGTTGGCATCCGCGCCGGGCACGCGGTTTTCGACGCGCATGGCGGACGCCTCGCCAAAGGGCACGCGCAGACCGCAGGTGCGGTTGTCATACCCCCATTGCAGATTGATCGGCGCGTTGGAAAATCGCGTGAGCCGGCGGTAGGAATTCACATTCGGCGCGAAAATCGGCATGACCGCCGGAATATATTTCTGCAAACCCGCGATATACGAGAGAAACAACGGGCTGGCCTTGCCATCCGGGCCGGCGAACAGATTCTGTCCCGTCTTCGGGTCCACCACGCTCTGATGCACATGCATCGCCGAGCCTGGCTCCGTGCCCATCGGCTTGGACATAAAGGTGGCGTAGATATCGTGGCGCAACGCGACCTCGCGCACCGTGCGCTTAAAGAGAAACACCTGGTCCGCGAGATTCAGCGGATCGCCGTGGAGGAAATTGATTTCCACCTGCGCCGCTCCTTCCTCATGGATCAACGTATCCAGATCCAAATTCTGCAAATCGCAGAAATCATACATCTCCTCGAACAGCGGATCGAACTCGTTGACCGCGTCGATCGAGTAGGACTGCCGCCCTGTCTCCTGCCGCCCGGAGCGCCCAACCGGGGGCACCAGCGGGTAATCGGGATCGGTATTGCGCCCGACGAGGTAAAATTCCAGCTCCGGCGCCAGCACCGGCTTCCATCCCTTGGCTTCATAAAGCTTAAGCACACGCTGCAAGACTTGCCGAGGCGCCATCGGCACCGGCGTGCCGTTCGCGTATTGGCAATCATGAATAATCTGCGCGGTCGGCTCATGCGCCCAGGGCACGAGACGCACGGTGGATGCATCGGGGATTAGCTTGATGTCGATAATCGCCGGATCGGTCAGCGAGTCGGTCGGGTCCTCAGGATATTCCCCGGTCACCGACTGAATGAAAATCGCCTCGGGCAATCTTGGTGCCCCGCCCTGAAAAAACTTCTGCGCAGGCATGATCTTGCCGCGTGGGATGCCCGTGATATCGGGCACCATACACTCAACTTCCGTGATCCGATGTTCATCGAACCATTCGTGTAAATCTACTGTCGTCATAACACCCTCAAAAAGTCCCACCCTCCGGGAAATCGGAGGGTGGGTGCAAAAATTATTGTTTCACAGCCGTCCAGATGGCGTTGAAGACCTGCAGCTGATGCCCCGAGAGTGGCGGCAGGAAGTGCAGGAGTTTATAGTCGTCCGGGGTGGGCGCAATCAGCTCGGTTTGTAAATTCGACGCGAGCTGATCCTGCGAGGCCTGGTTCGGGCTGGCGTAGTCGTTGAAGTTCGATAACTCCGCGCCCTGATAAGCGTTGAGCACAAAGTTGATGAATGCCAACGCCAGCTTCGGATTGGCCGCATGAGCCGGGATCGCCATCGTATCGACCCAGATCTCGGTGCCTTCCTTGGGGAGGAAGAAGCCGATATCGTTGCCCGACCCGTCGGCATAGCTCGTCGCGACATCGCCGTTGAACACCATCCCGACGGAGTTGAGCTTAGCTTTCAACTGGTCGCGCTCGGGCAGGCCGTCTGCGAACCCGGTGAAGTTTTTACGCGCCATCGTCTGCTTGATCAGCTTCGCCGCCGCGACCCATTGCGCCTGCGTGTTGCAGTCGAACCCATAACCCAGATAAGCGCAGGCCGCGCCGATAGTATCCTGCCCGCTCCCGCCC
>DAOMCN010000151.1:0-5287 GCA_035427885.1 Acidocella sp.
TGTAATAGCCTGCGGCGTTGGCGTTGGGTAGAAAATTTGGAATTGACGCGCCGCCTTGCGTTGTGCTGAGGCTGCCGCCGGGCCCGCCTTGGCACAGATATCCAGAATTTGGCCCGGAACCGCAGGGTTGGTCGTTTGCGCCGTTGCCGTTGATCAGGTTTTCCCGGAGATTATCGTAATACAGGACCGCTTGCAGCGATGTGTCGCCTGTAAGCTGGTCGTCCATCGTTGCGCTGAATTTCGCGTATTTGTCAGCAATGCTGTTGGGTCCGGTAAACTGCGCGGCGGGATCAGCGGCCAGGAGTTGGACCGGTACACTGCCTGGGCCGTTCAAATCCGAGTTGGCAAGTGTCGCGTTAAGATGAAGCTCCGCACGTGCACCGCGCCACCCGATATCGCCGTAAAAATTCTGGATGTCGGAGGATTGCGCGTCTCGCCATCCAGCTTCGTGGGTTTCGTTCAAATCAACATAGGCTGCGACATTTCCGGCCTGCTTGCCGTATTCAAGATTGGCGTCCAGCTTGTCGAACGATCCTCCTGATAATTCGACCTGGCCGCCACTGCTGTTAAACCCGTTTTTCATGACCACGTTGATCGCGCCGCCGAGGGCGTTCAGGCCGAATACTGGGTTGCCGTCTTCAAGGCTCAGCGAATGGATCGCCTCGTTGGGGAGTAACGACCAGATCGCGAGGTCGCCGAAAGGTGTGTTAAATCTTGCGCCATTCACGTAAACGCTCAAGCCCGCTGGGGTGCCCTGAATGGGGGAAAGTTCGAAACCATGATAAAGGACTGTCGGCTGATACGGATTAGCCTGGCTGTTGACCAGATTAACACCGGCGACACGCTGGCTTAGCGCTTGTGTTGCGTTGGCGACGCCATTTTTGGTGAGATCCTCGCTTGGAAGCACCTGCACCTGATGTGGAAAATTTCTGATGGAAATTCCAGAACCCGATAATGGCGAGATGCGAACATAGATGGTTTGATCAGGGGGAGGTTGCGTCTGGCCATACGCCATCGGAACGGCAAGTTCACAAATCAGCGCCCCCGTGAGGATGGTTTTTGTTCTTTTAAGCGCTCGTTTAGAATGTGTTTGCCTCACCAGCTTACTCCGATCCTCCTCAAGCTAGAGTCTGCGATAAATGAACGCACGATGATCCGAGCCTGATTCCGCTTCCGCGAGACGCTGGATATCGCCGTGCTGGGGCGAGAGGTGGCAAACCGGGTCAGTCGCCGCGGCGTTTCCAACCAGGGCCAGCGCCTGGCATCGGCAGCCGCCCCAATCAACTTCCTTGAGGGCGCATGATGCACAAGGCTCTTGCATCCAGCCTGTGCCGCGGAACTTCTCAAACGCGCTGCCTTGCTCCCAGATTTCCCGAAGGGGCAGAAGGCCGACGCGCTCGAATTCGAGACCTGGGATAGAATCTGCGGCGTGGCAGGGCAGTACGCGGCCATCGGGCGTCACGTTCAATAATTTTTGCCCCCATCCGCCCATGCAGGTTTTGGGTGTTGCTGCGTAATAGTCAGGGACAACGTAATCGATGACCATTTTGCCGCGTAACGCATCGCGGCGCTCAACGACAATGGCGTCCGCCGCTTCAAATGCCTCGCGCGTTGGGATCAGCGCCGCGCGGTTGCGCAAGGCCCAGCCGTGGTACTGCACATGCGCAACCTCAAGACGGTCCGCGTCGAGCGATTCCGCGAGGTCGATCATCTCTCGTAATTGGTCGAGATTTTGCCGGTGCACAACCGCGTTGATCGTCAGTGACATGCCAAACGTGGGCACCAGGCGCGCGATCTCAAGTTTTTTTTCGTGACCGTTTTTGTAGTTTCCGATGCGGTCGGCGGTCGCCGGGTCCGCGCCCTGGATGCTGATCTGGACATGGCCAAGCCCGGCATCGGCCAAGGCGCGGAGTTTCTCTTCATTCAGCAAAACAGCGGAGGTGATGAGGTTGGCATACATGCCGCGTGCGGTGGCGTGGGCGATGAGTGTTGCGAGATCCTGGCGCAGGGTCGGCTCTCCGCCGGAGAAGTGGATTTGTAACACGCCGAGGTCAGCGGCTTCGTCGATCAGGCCGAGCCAGAATTGGGTGTCGCGTTCCTGCGCGACTTTGAGAAGTTCGAGCGGGTTCGAGCAGTAGGGGCATTGCAGCGGGCAACGATGGGTAAGCTCGGCCATCAAGGCGAGCGGTGCCGCGGGGCGCGAATGGATGTTCATAGTACGATCAAGCCTTTATCGATCAGTTCGCGGATAAAGGCGACTACATCGCCCTCAACCTCCTGCGCCGGTGCGCCGAAGCGTGTTGCCAGATTAGCGACGATGTCGCCCACGGTGGCGGCGGGTTTGAATTCTTCGACGATGGCGTCTGCAATTTCATCCAGGACGATGACGCGCTCCGGCGCCATCAGGATTGCGGCGTTGCGCGTGTTGTCGAACTGCCGGCGCACGCCACGGCGTAACACCGGAATTGAATCACGCGTAATCGCCGCATCTGCCATCATTTTGCCGTAGCCATTTTTTCCGCGTGATACAGAAAGGCGCCGTGTGGGATGTGTCCCGGTGCGACATACGCATTGTACAGTCCATCCAACTGCGCCCAGAGTACGTCGCATTTGAAGCGTAGCGCGGCCAGCACCAGATCCTGTTCTTCCCTGGTACGGGCGTGGTTCTTGACATAGTCCAACGCATAATCGGCATCACGCGGGGCTTGGTGTAGCCGGGCGTTGAAATAAGCCAGGGTCTCGGACGATACGAAGTCGTAATTCTTCAGCATGCCCGCGACACGCTCGGCGATGATCGTTGGCGAGAACATCTCTGTCAGGGAAGAAGCTACCGCTTCCAGCAGCGAGCGGTCACGCACAAAATGCACATACGCATCCACGGCAAAGCGCGTTATCGGCAGAATTCCGGCAGTGGATTCGACGTAATCCGCATCGAGCCCGACCCCTGTGGCAAGGCGCAGCCAGCGGGCGATGCCGCCATCGCCGGCATGTTCGCCGTCGTGATCAACCAGCCGCTGGCGCCATACCCGCCGCGCCGCTGTGTCTGGCAGCCGGGCGAGGACGATCGCGTCTTTCTGCGGAATGCAGCTCTGGTAGTAGTAGCGGTTCAATGCCCAGGCTTGGACTTGTGGTTTCGCTAGGGCGCCGGAGTGCAGCATGCGGTGGAACGGGTGCAGGTTGTGGTAATGCGCTGCGCCGATCGCGCGCAATGCGGCTTCTAATCCGTCGGGTGTCATTATGTTTTTCATACCGTTACCTCCATTCCATCAAAGGCGATGTCCCATCCGGCCGCGCGGACAAAGGCGGCTTCTTGCGAGTCGTCGCACAGTATTGGGTTCGTATTGTTTATGTGGATGAATATCTTGCGTGCGAGCGGCGTTTCGGCAAAGGCGGCAATGCTTCCCTTGGCGCCGGAGACGCTGATATGTCCCATGCGGGTGCCTGTTTTTGTGCCCATTCCGGCCACAACCATCTCGTCATCCTGCCAGAGCGTGCCATCGAAAAACAAAACATTGTCGCCTGATACGCGGGCGCGGATCTCGTCCGTGACGCGGGCGCAACCGGGGATAAAAAATGCTTTCCGCCCGGCGGAATCACGCAGGGAAAGTCCAATGACGGCCTGGTCATGGACAAGTGTTCCAGCGTCTTTGCCGACCTCCTGGTAGAGCGGGATTTTTCCTGGAACGGCGAAAGCTTCCGCCCATAAACCGAGCGACGCATCATGTGCATCGCGTAGTTCCGTCTCGCCTTGCGCGGCCAGGCTGTCGTAGCGTACGGCATCTCGGTTGAGCACCGAAAAAACTTCATTATCGTCAAGAATTTTTCTTACGAATGGATCCGCGTAGAGCGCAAAGCTGTGGCCTTCGCGCAACGACAAAAGACCCGCGATACAGTCGATATCGCCGCCAGAAATAACCACCGCTTGCACGGGAGAGTTTCGTGCCGGGCCGGAATGATCGGGATGTAGCACGCGAGCGGCGCGCAACTGCGCAGGTAGATCCGGGCTTGCGTTCAACAACACCCAACGCCGCCCATCGGCGCTGACCGCCAGAGA
The DNA here is from genome assembly GCA_035427885.1 of Acidocella sp. Taxonomy (GTDB): domain Bacteria; phylum Pseudomonadota; class Alphaproteobacteria; order Acetobacterales; family Acetobacteraceae; genus Acidocella. Next base: position 4,055 of record DAOMCN010000151.1, read on the forward strand.
TGCCTGGGTACGCGGCTTGACTGCCGGGTCCCCGGCGCGGGCACGTTTGCAGCCAGTGCAATGGCAGTTCCATTGTGGAAATCCGCCCCCAGCCGCCGCACCAAGTACCCTTACAAACACAGGCGTTCTCGCAAAGATACTTGGATTGGCATTTGGAATTTACTTCTTGCCGGCTGAGATATAGCTGTTGATTTCAGCGCCGACGCAGATTTCAGTGATAATAGGTTTACGCCACATTATTTTTTCCTCCTTCGGTTAGACTGGGGCAGGTTTGCCCCGGCTATTTGCAATAAGACTTGCAAATTCGTTATTTAACTTGTGAGATCAGCGGCACGGATGAGGCAAGGCTCGCATCGTAGTTGAGCGCTGCGCTTCCTGCAGGATACCCGTTTTTGCTGAGGATATAGGCCATTGCGTCGTCGTACTGGTCATGCGACAGGCTGCCCGGTTGACCAGCGGGCATCTGCTCGGCAATTTCGCTAAAGATTGCGCCAACGGTGTAGTTGTTTGAAGTAGAAGCAAAGCTCTGGCCGAGCAAGGCGGGGCCGGCTCCGCCTTTAAGATCTGCTCCGTGGCACATCGCGCAGTTTTGAGCGAACACGGCTGCCCCGGCGGTCGCTTGCGCGGCGGTGTATAGAGCTGGCGGCGTCGCGGCTGCGGCACTCGCGGCCGTCAGGATCGCCGTTATGGCGGCCACACTCGTTATGTTCAATATCTTCATAGACTTACTTTCATTGGTGGATCGTAGGGACGTCGTATGGTTTTATGATATTAGCCAGTACGGCACTGGCCGCAAGAGACGCCACCCCATGATTGAATTCACGCACAGCTTCACTGTTTTTATCTGACTTAGGATAAAGGCCCACAATATTCCATGCGGCATGTGCCATATTCAGCGGTGAGATGCGGAGATTTTGCGGATGTGCTGTTAATGTTTGGTTGAGCCAAGGTTGCCAGATCAGTGCGGCGTTGATCTCCCCGTCGCGCAAGGCGGCCAGGAGTTGGTCGTTTGAGTAATAGACATGCTCAGCGGTCATGTCCTTTGCGGTGAAATAGGTTGAGGGCACTGTGAGCATCACCACACCCATTGTCTTTTTTGTTGCTACCATCATGGAGAAGCTGGAGATCGGCGCGCCTGTGGTGGCAGCAACAAATCCGGTGCGTAAATAGGGCAGCGTTGCCGCCATGTTGGCCGGAATCGTCGCGTTTTTTGTCTCGACGGGGAAGCCCATG
>DAOMCN010000151.1:5297-5685 GCA_035427885.1 Acidocella sp.
GCGTTGCGAGCGCATGAAGATATTTTTCCTGACCTTTCCCAGAATCTTGGTCCAGATCGTCCTTCGAGCTATCGAGCACGACCAGATCGGCGGCAACATTCTGGTTTTTCGCGACGGCGCTCGCGATCGCCTCGTCGGTCGAGAAGATCGGATTTGCCTTGTCGAGGCACATGCGAATAGGCGCAGCGTGTGCGGGTTTCCCCGCACAGCCGAGACCAACCACAGCCAACAAGGCTGCGGCGATAACCCCCGGCCGCGCGTGCGGCCGGGGGAAGATCGCCTTACTGGTTGACTTGGAAGACATAGAGCTGCCCTCCGCGCGGCGCCTTAGCCAGCGGTGCGCCAAGCTTGCCAGACTTCTTCCGGCGATCGCTTGGAGGGCTTGCGC
>DAOMCN010000152.1:0-5677 GCA_035427885.1 Acidocella sp.
CGCTGGTCATCGTCGCCCTCGCGGAAACCGGCCGTTTCCCGGTCGACAACCCAGCAACCCATCTCGAACTGACCATGATCCACGAGGCGATGATCCTCGAATATTCCGGCCGCCACCTGGCGCTGATCGAACTGGCCAGCGCGCTCAGGCTGCTGCTCTACATGTCCCTGATTGTATCGATTTTCGTACCCTTCGGCATCGCCCCGGCGGGCGCGCTGGCTGGCGCCCTTGGCCTGGGGATTGCGCTCTATCTCCTGAAGCTGACGGCCTGCACAGTGCTTCTCGCCGTCTTCGAGACGGCAACCGCCAAGATGCGGATCTTCCGGGTACCGAATTTCGTTGGCGCCGCCCTGATGCTGGGTCTGCTCGCCACCCTGCTCATGTTTGTATCGGCAACGCTATGATAACCCTGCTCAACACGCTGATCAGTCCCGCCGCCTCGCTCAGCGTCGCCCATGTGCTGGCCGGCGCGCTCGTCCTGGTTAGCTTCATGATGCTGTATCAGGACCGGCTCTCCTCGGTGATCAACGTCCTCGCTCTGCACGCGGCGACGCTGGGCATTTGCGTCGCCTGGCAGGCCTATCTCCAGAACGCGCCGGAACTCTATATCACCGCCGCCATCGCCCTCGGTTTCAAGGCCATTGTGATCCCGCTGGCCTTGCACCGGATCGTGGAAAAACTCGGTATCCACCGCGAAGTGGAAGCCATCGGCGGCATCAGCCTGACCATGCTGGCCGGGATTGGTCTGGTCGCGCTCTCGATGGTGGTAATGCTGCGCACCGCCGCGCACACCGAGGCGCTGGCGCGCGAGGACGTGGCGCTCGCCCTTTCGGTGCTCCTGCTGGGCCTGCTGATGATGGTCACGCGCCGCAACGCCGTCAGCCAGATCGCGGGCTTCATGTCGTTGGAAAACGGGCTGATCCTCGCCGCCGCCGGGGCGCAGGGTATGCCCTTGGTGGTCGAGATCAGCGTCGCCTTCTCGATCCTGATCGCCTTCATCGTGATCGGCATTTTCCTCTTCCGCATCCGCGAGCGCTTCGACACGGTGGACAGCACGGCGCTGACCCTGTTCCGGGGAGAGATGTAATGCCCAATTTCGCGACCATCGCGCTGATCGCCACCATCGCAATCCCCGCCATCGCCGCCCCCCTCCTGGCGCTTATCCCCTCCTGGCGCCTTTCCGCCCGGCTCAACATCCTGGCCAGCCTGTTGATCGTCCTGGCCTGCGTCTGGCTCCTGGTCCAGCGCCCCGCACCCGGCACGCTGTTCCTGATCGACGACCTCAACATCGTCTTTCTGCTGCTGAACGGCTTTGTCGGCTTCACCACCAGTATTTTCAGCGCAAGCTACATCGCCCACGAGATCGAGACCGGACATCTGACGCCCCATTACCTGCGTTTTTATCACGCCATGTACCAGGTGATGATGTTCGGCATGAACCTCGCCCTGATCACCAACAATCTGGGCCTTCTCTGGTTTGGCATTGAGCTAGCAACACTCTCGACCGTGATGATGGTCGGGATCTACCGCACCCCAGCCTCGATTGAAGCCTCCTGGAAATACCTCATTCTCGGCAGCGTCGGCATCGCCCTGGCGCTGTTTGGCACGATCCTGGTCTACCTCGCGGCTCAGCCGGTCCTGGGCACCGGCATGGTGGCGATGCAATGGACCAATCTTTTGCAGCACGCCGCCGCACTCGACCCCGCCTTGTTGAACGTCGGGTTTATTTTCCTGCTGATCGGCTATGGCACAAAAGCCGGTCTGGTGCCGATGCACGCCTGGCTGCCCGATGCCCATGCCGAAGGTCCAACGCCGATTTCAGCAGTGCTGTCCGGGCTACTGCTGAACGTCGCCCTATACGGAATTTTGCGCTTCAAGGTGCTGCTCGCAAACAGCGTGGCCTCCCTAGAACCCGGCGTACTTCTGGAGATCATCGGCCTGATCTCGCTCTTTTTCGCGGCGATCATGCTGTACCGGCGGCGCGACATTAAACGCATGTTCGCCTATTCCTCGATCGAGCACATGGGGATCATCGCATTCGCCTTCGGTATTGGCGGGCCGCTCGGCAACCTCGCGGGGCTGTTGCAGATGACAATGCACAGCCTGACAAAATCCGCTATTTTTTTCTCCGTGGGCCAGGTCGCGCAGGCCAAGGGAACACAGAAAATCGCCGAAATCACCGGACTGACCGCGAGTCAACCGCTGCTCGGCTGGACCCTGGTGGCGGGCGTCGCCGCCATCGCCGGCTTACCACCTTTCGGCATTTTCACCTCCGAATTCCTGCTGATCACCTCGACCTTCGCCCGCGCGCCATTGCTCGCCGCCCTGCTCGGACTTGGCATCCTGCTCGCCTTTGGCGCCCTTCTCCAGCGCATGACCTCGCTATGCTTTGGCAAACCAAGCCCCGGCGTCCACAAGATAACAGCCTCCTCCGTACCGATCTTCCTGCACCTGGGCATCGTGCTGCTGCTCGGCCTCGCTTTCCCGGCCGCCCTCTACCACTGGTTCGCCCATGTGGCGGCGCAACTCGGTTGACCCCATGACCCTGACCGACATCAACACCTGGCAAGCGGCAGCGGCAACACTCGCAGAGGGTACAGCCACGCTCCTCGCCCTCTGGGCCGAGCGCACCGGCGAGGCGGGCATCGTCCATCTCGCCCTGCGCCACCACGACCCGGCACAAGTGGAAATCCTGAGCCTGGCAACGGACAACCTCCATTTCCCCTCGATCGGCCGCAGCCACGCCGCGGCGATTTTGCTGGAGCGCGCGATCCAGGACCTGCACGGCATGACCGCGGACGGCCTGCCCGACCCGCGCCCCTGGCTGGACCACGGCCACAGGCTCCCGGCGCATGAAGCCAACCCCTACGTCTTCAAACCTGTACTTGGCGCGGGCGTCCACCAGATCCCGGTTGGCCCCGTCCATGCGGGCACCATCGAACCCGGACATTTCCGCATCTCTGTCCATGGCGACACCGTGGTGCGCCTCGAAGCCCGCCTCGGGTACACCCATAAAGGCACAATGGCGCTGATGCGCGGCGCGCCGATTGCCCACGCGGCGCGCCTTGCGGGCCGAATTTCTGGTGACTCCACGGTCGCATACGCATTCGCCTTCGCTCACGCGGTAGAGTCCGCCCTGGGCGCAGAAATCCCACCCCGCGCCGCCGTTCTGCGCGGCATCATGGCGGAGCTTGAGCGCCTCGCCAACCATTTCGGCGATATCGGCGCGATCTGCAACGATGGCGGTTTCCCGTTGATGAACGCTCATTGCGCGGTCCTGCGCGAACATATCCTGCGCCTCTCGCGCGCCTGCTTTGGGCACCGGCTGATGATGGACCTGATCGTGCCCGGCGGCGTCGCGGCGGACCTGAGCGGAGCGGACGCCAACACACTCACAACCGAACTTGCCGCCTTGCTGAAGCGCTTTGAGCCATTGGTTGAACTCTACGATAAAACCGCATCGCTGCAGGACCGCACGGTGAGTACTGGAAAGCTGCCCCCCCTGCTGGCGCGTCGCCTGGGCTGCGGCGGCTATGTCGGCCGCGCGTCGCAACAGGATTTCGACGCCCGGCGCGACATGCCCTACCCCCCTTATGATCGCGCAACAATGACCGTACCCTGCCGCGATGCGGGAGATGTGGATGCGCGGGTAGGCATACGGATCGAAGAAATACGCCAAAGCGTTGCGCTGCTCCTCCATTGGCTGCAAAAACTTCCCGACGGTGAAACTTTCTTCATATTGCAAGACGTTTCGGAACCGCACGCGGCAAGCGTCCTGGTGGAAGGCTTTCGCGGCGATATTTTCGCGCATGTGCGTGTCTCCGGCGGGCGCGTCGAGGATGTCTTTTTACGCGACCCCTCCTGGTTTCTTTGGCCCGCGTTGGAATCCGCAATCGAAGGCAATATCGTTGCGGACTTCCCCTTGTGCAACAAATCCTTCAACTGCGCCTATTCCGGCCATGACCTGTAGAGCACCATGCGCAAAACACTGATTGAAAACATGCTGCGCGGCAAGCTGACAGAACCGTCCCCCCAGGATTCCAAGAAGGCAGCACTGGTCCAGCGCCTTGACCGCGCGACGCAAAAACAACTCGGCAGGTCTCTGGCGATCCGAGAAGTCGATGCCGGATCGTGCAACGGTTGTGAACTTGAAATCGTCGCGCTGAACAACGCGCTCTATGACCTCGAACGCTTCGGCCTCAAGATCGTTGCATCCCCACGACACGCCGACGTGCTGATGGTCACCGGCCCGGTAACACGCAATATGGCCGCGGCGCTGCAACTCACCTTCGAGGCTATGCCCGCACCAAAATTTGTCATCGCCGTGGGCGACTGCGCCTGCACCGGCGGTCTGTTCGCCGAGAGCGACGCCTGCCTCGGCCCCGTATCTAAAGTCCTCCCCGTTGACCTGACACTTCCCGGCTGTCCCCCAGATCCTATGGCCCTGCTCGAAGGTCTGATCGCGCTGGTCGAGGCATTGAAAGCGCCGAAATAAATCAAGTCGCGATCGCCGCCCCCCGCAACCAAAATATTATCTTGAACCCTGCGCCACGATCAGAATAGTGTCGCGCACAGCACGCATGATCCAAGCTACAAAGCCTCGCGCGCAAACAGTATCGACGAAAAATAATTTTTCTTCATAAATCCACTTTGCCTCGCTTGAGACACGCTAAACAATCAATGCCAGAGAAACACGCGCGCCGCATCTATTGGTCCATATTCCAGCAGAATCCAGGACCACATTTCACAAATCGTTAAATTCGATTGATTTTTCTTGTACAATCAATTGGACCGAAAGACATCGGCGCGTTATTCTAGCCTTGATACAAATCGTAGATTGCATTCATGCAAAAAACGCCAGGAGGAAACATGAACGACGAGAACAGATGCCCGGTGACGGGCGGCAGTCACGCGCACATGACAGTTGGCGCCAAGTCGAATCAGGACTGGTGGCCTAACCAGTTGAAGCTGAGTGTTTTGCATCAGCACCCTGCCAAATCCAACCCGATGGGCAAGACATTCAACTATGTCGAGGCATTCAATAGCCTGGACCTGCCCGCCGTCGTCAAAGACCTTCATGCCCTGATGCGGAACTCCCAAGATTGGTGGCCCGCTGATTTCGGCCACTACGGCGGGTTGTTCATTCGTATGGCGTGGCACGGCGCTGGCACATACCGCATCAGCGACGGTCGCGGCGGCGCAGGCGGCGGCGCGCAGCGGTTTGCCCCCCTCAACAGCTGGCCCGACAACGTCAACCTCGACAAAGCGCGCAGGCTGCTTTGGCCGATCAAGCAGAAATACGGCCGCAACATTTCCTGGGCGGACCTGATGATCCTCGCGGGCAATGTCGCCCTGGAATCAATGGGCTTCAAAACCTTCGGCTTTGGCGGCGGTCGCGAGGACATCTGGGAACCCGAGGAAGACGTCTATTGGGGACCCGAGAGCAAGTGGCTCGATGACAAGCGCTACAGCGGAGACCGGGATCTCGAAAATCCACTCGCCGCCGTGCAGATGGGCCTGATTTACGTCAACCCGGAAGGCCCGAACGGCAACCCGGACCCGCTCGCCGCGGCACGGGACATTCGCGAAACCTTAGCGCGCATGGCGATGAACGACGAAGAGACCGTGGCGCTGATCGCAGGCGGCCACACCTTCGGCAAAACCCACGGCGCAGGCG
>DAOMCN010000153.1:0-2777 GCA_035427885.1 Acidocella sp.
AAATTTTCTAAAATTTTATCAACTAGTTAGCGTGAAAAACACTCCGAATGCTTCACGTGAAACGTATTTCTACCCCTCACCCAAACGCCCTGGCCCGGCACAACCGGACAAACCCCGCCGCCGCCGGGTTGAGCTTGCGCCCCGCCACCGCGGTCAGCATCACCTGGCGCGTCAACTCCGGCGGCCCGAACCTGCGCACCGCCAACGGCGGCGCAAACCGCAACCGCTCCGAGAGCAGCGCAATCCCCAGCCCCGCCGCGACCATTTCCAACATCTGCGACACCGCACCATCGCAGCGCTGCACCCGCAACGGCGCGCCAAAAACCCCGGAAAGCTGCGCTGCAAACCCGCCGCACCGCTCCCCCACCAAAATCGTCTCGCCCAAAACATCCTCGGCGCAAAGCGCATTTTTCGCTACCAACCGATGCTCAGGCGGCAACACCACAACCGCCGCCTCGCAATACAATGCCCATCGGTTAAACCGCTCCGGCAACTCCCCCTCCTCGGCCAGCAGGGCACAATCGAGCCGGTCCATCAGCATCGCCTCGATCAACAAAGCCGGCGCGGCTTCCTCGAACTGCACCGGCACATCGGGTAACATCTGCACGACCTCGCGCACGGCAGGCGCAATCACCCCCGCCGCAATCCCCGGCCCAAGCCCAATCTTCAAACTCCCCATCGCCCCCTGCTTACGCGCGGCCGCCAGCGCGCCCGCCGCATCGGCGGCATCCAACATCGCTTGCAAATACGGCCGCATATCGCGTCCCAACTCCGTCAACTGCGTCAGGCTACGCTCGCGAAACAACAATGCTCCTCCAAGCTCTTCTTCGAGCCGCGCAATCGCCCGCGTAAACGCCGGTTGGGTCACGTTGCAAAGCTCCGCCGCGCGCGTAAAATTCAACGTGCGGCAGAGGGTGGTAAAGTAGCGGACCTGGGACAGCTCCATGCCTCAGATCCCACGCAACGCAGCAATAATTTCGTCCGGCTCCGCCCGACGCGAGAAATCCACATGGACAAACCGCCAGGCCACCACGCCATCCGGCGCAATCACAAACGTCGCGGGCACCGGCAAACACCAGGCGGCGTTACCGTGACGAAGCGGCAAATCAACCCCCGACGCCACCAATCTTTCGAGGTACAGCTTAGGGATTTTAAACACCACTCCCGCCGCCAGCCCGACGCCGAAATCGACATCCGCAAGCACATCGAACCCCGCCCCATGCCGCCGCTTCATCCCCAGCGCCAGCCCACCGGTCTCGGGCGTAAGCGCCAACAGCCTGGCCCCCGCCGCCTCGATCCGCGGCAATGCCTCGGTCAGCGCATCCAGCATCAACTTACAGAACGGGCACCACGCACCCCGGAAAAAACTGACCACCACCGGCCCGCGCGCCAACTGCTCGGAGAAGGCAACAAGCCTTCCCTCCGCACTTGGCAACACGAAATCGGGGAACACCGCCCCGGTGGGGCAGATCTGCGAGATAAACCCCTCCCGGTTCAGCTGCTCAAGAATTTCCATGTACGCAGCGTCCCAACCCGCATTCTTGCGGCGGCTCTCGCGTAGATCGTCAAGGCGGGATGTCAGCGTTTCGATCTTCTTCTCCCTCCTTTCCGATCTACCGATCATCGCGCCGCCTCAAGTGGAACTCAAGCCCTTATTGTGCCGGGCCCATCGTGTTGGACGGCGCCATATTGCTATGACCCATGCTCCCCGGCGCCATCGTGCTCTGCCCCGGCACGATGGACTTTTTCGTCGTTGGCTGCATCTTTGTCGCAGGCTGCATCGTATTATGGGTCATGCCGCTGCTCATACCGCTATCGCCCATCGTATTGCTCATCGACCCTGCGGTTTGTGCGAGTGCCGCGCCCATGCCGAGGAACAAGGTGCAAGCAGCGGTTAAAATAATACGTGACATTATGAATATCTCCTGTTTCTGGACTACCGGAACCCTCCGGCCCACCCGATATCAACCATGCCGCACGCACGCGCCAATGCCGTTTAGGCATGGAATCGATGCCTGGACGTTGCCCGACCTGGCGCGCATCCTTGGGCTTGGAGGTAAAAGATGACGCGCAGCACACCAACAAAACCCCAGGCAAACCCCGGGGCAAAACCTCGGGTGATCCACCCCTGGCCCTTACGCCTGACCCACTGGCTCAACGCCGTTGCAGTGGTGATGATGATAGGCTCCGGTTGGCAGATTTACGACGCCTCGCCGATCTTTGGCTTTACCTTCCCGCCCCTTATCACCATCGGCGGCTGGCTCGGCGCCGCGATCGCCTGGCACCTCGCCATGATGTGGCTGCTCGTGGTTAACGGCCTGATCTATTTCCTCTGGTCCGCCACGACCGGGCATTTCAGGAAAATCTTTCCCCTGAGCCCGCGCGCGTTCTGGCACGATCTGACCGCCGCCCTCACCTTCAACCTGAAGCACGAGCCCGGCGTCTATAACGCCGTGCAAAAACTACTGTATTTTGGCGTGCTGTGCGCGGGCGTGGTTATCGTCCTCTCGGGCCTCGCCATCTGGAAGCCGGTGCAGCTCTGGTTCCTGACCGACGCGTTGGGCGGCTTCGTGATCGCGCGTTACGTCCACTTCTTCGCGATGGCAGCAATCGCTGGTTTCCTCTTCATCCACCTGCTGCTGGTGGCAATGGTGCCCAAAGTCTTGCCCCCCATGATCACCGGCGGAAGGATCGAGCCATGACCCAAATCAAACGCCGCCACCTCCTGCAACGGGCGATGGCGCTGGGCATCATCTCCCCGCTTACCGCCTGCAACT
>DAOMCN010000153.1:2787-5656 GCA_035427885.1 Acidocella sp.
ACCCGCACACCCTGGCGCCGACCTTCCGCCCGGACCAGATCACCCGCCCGCCGCGCTTCAACGCGTTTTACGACATCTCCCAGGCTCAGGTGGTGGACCCTCTCACCTACCGGCTCCAGCTCGGCGGACAGATCCAGGACAAAACCCCCTGGACCCTGGCCGCGCTGAACGCGCTGCCCCAGGAGAGTCAGATCACCCGGCTGATCTGCGTCGAGGGCTGGCGCGTGATCGGCCAATGGGGTGGCGTGCGGCTCTCGGACTTCCTGCGCCACGTGGGCGCGGATACCACTTGCCGCTATGTTTCCTTCCAATGCGCGGATGGGTACTATTCTAGCATCGACATGCCCTCCGCCCTGCACCCGCAAACCATCCTGGCCTTAAGCTTCCTGGACGCGCCGCTGACCCCGCCCTTCGGCGCACCGGTGCGCCTGCGCATCCCGACGAAGCTTGGCTTCAAAAATCCGAAATCCATTGTCCAGATGGCGGTAACGAACGTCTATCCGGGCGGATACTGGGAGGACCAGGGCTACAACTGGTTCAGCGGATCATGAAGGCGGCCCTTGCGGCATTGCTGTTGATCGCCGCCCCGGCGCAGGCGCGGCCGGTGGTGGTGGAGCTGTTCACCTCGCAGGCCTGCTCCTCCTGCCCGCCTGCCGACGCCCTGCTCGCTACCCTCGCCAAAAGTCCAAAAATCTTGCCGCTCAGCTTCGATGTCGGCTACTGGAACAGCCCAGCCTGGGCGGACAGTTTTTCCTTGCCAGGCGCCACGGCAAGACAGGGCTGGTACGCCACCCTGCGTAACAGCCAGCAAGTATACACGCCCGAAGCAGTGGTGGACGGCACAGCGCAGTTCGTTGGCTCCAACCGCCCCGCAATCACCGCCGCTATCGCCGCGGCCAGCGCGGCCCCCGCCGGGAATGTGCCCATTGCGGTGAGCGGCGGCGCGATGATCACGGTCAGCGTGAGCGCTGGCAAAGGTGGCGCCACGCTCTGGCTCTTTGGCTATGACGCCACGCACACCACGCATATTGGCGGCGGCGAAAACAGCGGCGCGACGCTCACGGAGGTCAATGTCGTGCGCAGCATCTCCAATCTGGGCGTCTGGACCGGCCAGGAAATGTCGATGCGCATGTCCCATCCGGCGGGTCAGCACATCGCCGTGGTGCTCCAGGCGGATAACGGCGCGATCCTGGCGGCGGCGGCGCAGTAGCCGGTCTTGCCAAGGCCGCGCGGCCACGCCATGCAGCCGCTATGAACGCTGCATTTTGGGTTATCCTTCTCGCCTTGGCCTTGCGTCTGGTATTCGCCGGGACGACGGGGCTGGGGATCGACGAGAGCTACATGGTCGCGGCCTCCAACCACTTCGCCGCCTCGTATTTCGACCATCCGCTGGCCTCCTGGTGGCTGGAGCTGGGAAGCCGTTGGGCGTTTGGCGGCGCCACGCCGATCATCGTGCGGCTGCCGTTCGTCCTGCTCTCGGGCGTTTCCTCCTGGCTGGTTTATCGTCTTACCACACAGCTATATGGTGAGCGCGCAGCCTTCTGGGCGGTCGTTGCGTATAGCATTTCGCCTGTATTTTCCCTGGCCTTCGGCTGCTGGGTTCTGCCCGACGGCCCGCTCGACACCGCCTTGCTGGCAGCCGCCTACGCGCTGACCCGCGCGCTCGGTGTGCCGGAAAAGCCCGGGCCGCGCTGGTGGTGGGCGGCCGGAGTCTTCGCCGGGCTGGCGCTGCTCAGCAAATACAGCGCAGCGCTGATCATGGCGGGCGCAGTGGTGGCCCTTCTGAGCGACGCCACCTCGCGCAAGCAACTCCGTCGCGTTGCCCCCTGGGCCGCCGGGTTGCTCGCTGTGTTGATGTTTTTGCCAGTGATCTACTGGAACTTTACCCATCACTGGCAATCCTTCCACTACCAAGGCGGACGCGCCGTGGGGTTGCGGCTGCATCCGTTCGCGCCGCTGAGCATCTGGGGCGGAGAGGCGCTATTTGTTCTGCCTTGGCTTTGGCTGCCGATGGCGGGATTATTTTTGCGTGCGCTGTGGCGTGGGCCAGTCGAGCGGCGCGGATGGTTGCTGGCCTGGCTTGGGTTTTTTCCTGTGGTGCTGTTCGCCGTCGTGGGCATCTGGTCCTCGACTCGGATTCTCTACCATTGGGCCGCGCCAGGATATCTGATGCTCCTGCCGATGCTGGGCAACTGGGCGGCGTCCTGGCGGCCACGGCTGCGCAACAGGATCGCGGGGTTCTCGGCTTTTCTGCTGGCCGGTGCAGCGATGTTTATTGTCGCGGAGAGCCATCTCGATTTCCTGCCGAGGCTGGCCGACATGCCCGCAGCGGGGAAATCGCCTTTGTTGCAAGTGGTGGACTGGACCTCGATCGCGCGGCAAATTCCCCCGCAGGTCAACGCCGTCGCCGCGTTGCGCTGGTTCGACGCGGGGAAAATCGGGTACGCGCTGGGCAATAAAATTCCGGTCACGGTATTTGGCCCAGAGCCGCATGAATTTGGCGTTTCCGTGCCGCCCGCCTCGCTGCTCGGGCAGAACATCCTGCTGATTGGCATGCCGGGGAATGTCACGCAAATTGCCCAGGACTACGCGCCCTATTTCAAAACCCTGGTGCCTGGACCAGCGTTAACGGTGATGTTCCACGGCCATGTCCTGCTGGTGATCCCGACGTTTATTGGCACCGATCTGCTGGCCGCGCCGCCCGCATGAAAAAGGGGGCTTAACGCCCCCTTCCCTTTTACGCGGCCTGATTGACCGGCGCTTCGACGGTCTTCTGCGTGCCGGTCACGGTATTCACCGTAATGCGGCGTGGCTTGGCTGATTCGGGCAGCACGCGCTTGATCGCCACGCGCAGCAACCCGTTGGCGAT